>CAZSIC010000109.1:0-11294 GCA_964606845.1 uncultured Bacteroidales bacterium | reverse complement strand
AAGATATTTGCAATAATAACAATTAGTTCATGCTTAGCAAAAATAAAATTAAATTCATAAATTCCATTAAAAAAAAGAAATACCGTGATATTCATCAAGTTTTTTTTGCCGAAGGCGAAAAATTAATTGATGAACTTTTAAAATCTGATGTTGAGATTTTAACGCTTTTTGCCACAAACGAATGGATCAATCAAAATCAAAATATCATTAATAAAAAATCAATTGACCCCTGTATTATTACTAACGATGAATTAAAAAAGATTAGTGCATTAAGCACACCCAATAAAGTGCTGGCAACGGCTAAAATTCAACAAAAAAATTACGACAAAACAGAAATAGCTAATCAACTAAGTATTTTACTCGATAATGTTAACGACCCGGGGAATTTAGGTACAATCATCAGAATAGCTGACTGGTTTGGCGTAAAAAATATTTTTTGCTCAAAAGAAAGTGTTGATCTTTATAATCCTAAAGTTGTTCAGGCAACCATGGGCGCTATTTTCAGAGTAAAAGTACATTATGTAGATTTTCAAGCGTTATTGCAAAAATTTTCTGATATCAATGATTTTACTATTTATGGCACTTTTCTGGAAGGAAAAAATATTTATCACGAACCATTAAGTAAAAATGGTTTTATTATGATGGGAAACGAATCGCACGGCATTTCGCCTAAATGGTAT
Source organism: uncultured Bacteroidales bacterium (assembly GCA_964606845.1). Classification (GTDB taxonomy): domain Bacteria; phylum Bacteroidota; class Bacteroidia; order Bacteroidales; family UBA12077; genus UBA12077. Next base: position 10,614 of record CAZSIC010000109.1, on the reverse strand, counting down.
CCATTTATTCAACAAAAACTTTTTATTCCAAATTATCCGGTTAATTTTAAAACATCAGAATCTCTAAACTTATCTACAGCCACTGCTATTGTATGTTCTGAATTCAGAAGGCAATTATCGTAATCTATTCGAAGTGGAATGATACCATAAACATGCGTGAATTTAATTTTTCTATTGCATTTGCATATCTTGGAAAATCCTCAGAAGCATCAGAAGAAACTACATTGAATGTACCAACGGAATATTTAATTTCTGTGGATAATTTAAAATAAGCCAGGTAAAAATCGAAACCAAAACCTATTTCGTAGTAAATATCCAGAGGATTAAGCTTTATATAAATTCCCTCATCCTCATTAAATTCCTTGTTTCTTGCCATATCGCGCCGAATATTTAATCCGCCAATTAAATAAGGGCGTATATTATTTATACGGATAGCTTTATATTTTATAATAAAAGGGAGATCAATAAAGGTAGATTCAATTTTCATTTCAGATTCTACCTCATTATTTTTATCATAAAATAATATATTACGTTGTCCGAGGGAAATCCCTGGCAAAAACCTTAAATCAAAATAATCGTTTAATTTCAAACTGGAAACTACAGCCACATGAAAACCGGGTACAAGTTTATTAATTTCAGGTATCAATATCGCTGAATCAGTTCCAAAAGTGTTCATTGTGGGAGTAAATTTAAAATCCATGGTATTAAAACCGACCGTAAAACCAAAATGAATTTTTTTATAATCAACTTCCTGATAATTAAGGATAATTTCTTTTTGAGCTGATGAGGAAAACCCTACGATTAAAAATAATATGATAATAAAAGTTTTACGCATTGCATTACTTGTAAATGTAGAAAACGTTTAATCGCATGAAAATATTACATTTTAGAATTTTTGAATTTGATTGCATGATAAATTGTTGCAATTCCGAAAGTGAGTGTTTTAAAATTACATTGCGAAAATCCTGCTTTTTCCATTTGCAAAATAAAATTTTCCCTTTCGGGAAATCCACTTACAGATGCTGGCAAATAAGTGTAAGCTGCTTTATCTTTAGAAACAAACTTGCCAATTACAGGTAGTATTACATGGAAATAAAATTGATAAACCTGTTTTACAGGGAATGAGCGTGGTTTAGAAAATTCTAAAATAACAATATGTCCACCATGCTTTAATACACGGTGCATTTCAGCTAGTCCTTTTGAAAGGTTTTCGAAATTTCGAACGCCAAAGGCAACAGTAATTCCATCAAAAAAATTATTATCAAAGGAAATATTTTCGGCATCACCTTTATATAAGCTGATAATGTGGCTAACATTTTTTTTATCAATCTTTTTACGGCCGATTTTCAGCATCTCATCCGAAATATCAAGCCCAACAATTTTTTCAGGATTTAATGTTAGTGCTTCAATAGCCAAATCGCCTGTGCCACATGCAATATCAAGCAAAACCGGATTTTGTTTAATATTAGCAAGGAATTTTATGGCTTTCTTCCGCCAAATTTTATCAATACCCAATGATAAAAAATGATTTAAAAAATCGTACCTACGTGCAATATTATTAAACATAAGAGCAACCTGCTCTTTTTTCCCGGTTTGTTGATTTTTATAAGGCGTAGTCACTTTTACTTTTCTTCTGTAAGGATTTTTCCCAGTGCGTTATCATACAACTGCTTAACATCGTAAACAAAACCATAGGAGTTATCATCAATTCTAAATTCAGATTTTGTTACATGCCCCAAAGCTGAAAACGGCACTTTTTGTCCAATCATAAAATCAATAAAACGGTCTTCGTTGGTTGGAGAAACAGTAACTACTACCCTCCCTTGCGATTCGCCAAATAAAAATGCATCTTTTCTGACTTCTGCATCAGAAGTAACATCAAAACCAAACCCTTTAACCATTGCACTTTCCACCAAAGAAACAAAAAGCCCTCCATCAGAAACATCATGAGCCGATAGGATAAGATTTTTCTTAATCAGGCCTTTAATCGATTCCTGAACCTGCTGTTCCTCCTCAAGATCAAAATAAGGAGCCGGAGATTTTTCTATTTGATGATATGTATAAAGATATTCTGATGAATTGATATCATCTCTTGATTTTCCGATCAAATAAATCATATCACCCTTATTTTTGAATGATATGCTCATTTGGTCGTTTTTATTTTCAATCACGCCAATCATACCAATTGTTGGCGTTGGAAATACAGGCACAATTTTTCCTTTAACCTGCATTTGATTATAGAAGCTAACATTTCCGCCTGTTACCGGAGTATTAAATTTTTTACAAGCATGGGTCATTCCTTTAATGGCATGAACAAATTGCCAGAAAACTTCAGGGTTATATGGATTCCCAAAGTTTAAACAATTGGTAATGGCTAATGGAGTTCCACCGGAACAAACAATATTCCGGGCAGCTTCGGATACAGCAATTGCAGTTCCTTTTTCAGGATCAGCATTCACATAACGAGCATTACAATCTACTGTCATAGCCAATGCCCTGTTAGTACCTTTAATATTATAAATTCCTGCATCGGCAGGGAAGTTTGTACTCATATTCCCGGTTCCTACCATCGAATCGTACTGTTCAATAACCCACTTTTTAGAAGCAATATTTGGATTTTGAATCATCTTCAATGCAACTTCTTTATAATTTTCAGGTTCAGCAACATCATTAATATTAAACTTTTTATATGCTTTATAATATGCTGGTTCTTTATAATCACGATCATACACAGGAGCTCCACCACCAAGTACTAACGATGATGCAGATACATCAGCTACCAGTTCGTTGTGCATATAAAAATAGAGCCGGTCTTCAGGAATTACCTCTCCAATGATAGCACAGTTTAAATCCCATTTTTTAAAAATCTGTTCAACCTTTTCTTCTTTACCTTTTTCAACAACCACAAGCATTCGCTCTTGCGACTCGGAAAGCAATATTTCAAAGGGATGCATATCTTGCTGGCGAAGCGGTACCTTATCAAGGTCTATTTTCATCCCATGTCCACCTTTTTCTGACATTTCAGAAGTTGAGCAAATAATACCTGCAGCACCCATATCCTGCATACCAACAACTGTTCCTGTTTTATTCAATTCAAGGGTTGCTTCCAGCAGCAGCTTTTCCATAAATGGGTCGCCTACTTGTACTGATGGTAAATCCTCTGCTGAATTTTCTGTTAAATCTGCAGAAGCAAAAGTAGCTCCATGAATTCCATCTTTTCCTGTAGATGAACCAACAATATATACCGGGTTACCAACGCCTTTGGCAATAGCAGAAATCGTATCATCTTTTTTCATAATACCAACCGACATGGCATTTACTAATGGATTGGTATTATAACATTTATCAAAAAAAACTTCTCCTCCTAATACCGGGATTCCAAAAGCATTTCCATAATTACCAATCCCTTTTACTACCCCTTTTAAATGCCATTTAGTGCGGTCTAAATGAATATCGCCAAATCGTAATGAATTAAGTTGGGCTACCGGCCTGGCGCCCATAGTGAATATATCGCGATTAATACCACCCACCCCGGTAGCAGCACCCTGATAGGGTTCAACAGCTGACGGGTGATTATGCGATTCAATTTTAAAAGCACAGGCCAAACCTTCGCCAATATCTACTAATCCAGCATTTTCCTGTCCGGCTTCGGCTAATAATTGCTTCCCCTCGTGCGGCAAAGTCTTTAACCATTTTATCGAATTTTTATAGGATGCATGCTCTGACCACATAACAGAATAAATACTCAACTCTGTAAAATTAGGCGTGCGCCCTAATATTTCTTTAATTTTTTCAAATTCTTCGGGTAATAATCCAAGTTGCTCAGCGGTTTGTACTGTAACTTCCATTGTAAAAATCGTTTTATAGATGAATAATAAATGGTTAAAGACCCAACAAATATAAATAGACTTTACCATAAAATTTCAAAATTCAAATAACAAATTCTAAAATAATTAGTACAACCTGCATAATCTTCTATTTTTTAACAGATACAAAAAACCTCCGCATTTTAAATTTTCGGAGGTTAATATTTTATGTTATAAATTTAAAAAAAAGATTAAGTCAATTTTTATATCTGCTTAGCAATTTTATATTTATAATCAACATTAAATTTCCCTTTAGAAATGGCTTGCAGCTTATTTTTAAGCAAACGTTTTTTTATCGGTGCAATTTTATCGGTAAATAAAACACCTTCCAGGTGGTCGTATTCATGTTGAATAACCCTGGCAGCCATACCATCAAACCATTCGTCGTAAAAATTAAAGTTTTCATCGTAATATTCCATTCTAATTTTAACAGGGCGAACAACCTCTTCTCTAATAAGCGGGATACTTAAACAACCTTCGGTATAGGGAACGGTTTCTTCAACTTTTTCTATAATTTGAGGATTGATAAATACTTTTTTAAAATCTTTTAATTCGGGTTCCTCTTCTTCTAAAGAAGATCCATCAATAACAAATAACCGCAAAGATTTTCCTGTCTGAGGAGCTGCCAAACCTAACCCATCTGAATGATACATTGTTTCCCACATATCAGAAACAAACTCATCTAAATTAGGGTGATCTTTATCAATTTCTTTAGAAACTTTCCGTAAAATAGGAGAACCGTATATAACAATAGGATAAATCATTACATTATAATTTTGTTTTTTGTTCTAAATATGATTGTAAAATAATGGTTGCACTAATGGTATCAACCAATGCCTTATTTTGCCTTGCTTTTTTCTTTAATCCCGCATCAATCATTGTTTGATGAGCCATTTTAGATGTAAAACGTTCATCAACCAGTATAATTTCCATTTCAGGGTAAAGCTTTTGTAACCGCTTGATAAAAGGATTAATATATCGAACAGCTTCTGATGCCTGATTGTTCATTTGTTTAGGATAACCTATCACAATAGAATCTACTTTTTCTTTTTGCAAATAGTTAAATAAGAAATCCCAGATATCTTTAGAGTGTACAGTAGTTAAAGAATTTGCAATCATTTGCATTGGGTCGGTAACAGCTAAACCAACTCTTTTTCTTCCATAATCAATGGCTAAAATTCGTCCCAAAACCTTATATTTTTAATGCCGCAAAGTTAAAAATTTTAAATTAATTTAGTTCTAATAAAAATAAAATAACTGGAATGCTTATAAACTAAATCCTTAAATAGTCTCTGCAAGCACTAAATAATAAATCACTTTCAAATTTTATGCATATTTCTTAACTTGCCAATTATCTTATTAAACTTTTTATGATGTAAAACATCAAATTTATATAAATGATAATCAATGTATTGATTTTTTATTAAATGTAATGTATTTTACAACATAGCATAGATTTTAAATTTTTTGTTGATTTGGGATTTTAATTAAGTATATAAACCATAAATAGCATTGATTAAAAGGAACTTATAATATGAGCAAAGAAATAAAATTTAGTTTGATTTACCGTGATATGTGGCAATCATCGGGAAAATATGTGCCAAGAATAGATCAACTTAAAGAAATAGCACCGGCAATTATTGATATGGGATGTTTTTCGCGAATTGAAACCAACGGAGGAGCTTTTGAGCAAGTAAATCTATTATATGGAGAAAACCCAAATAAGGCTGTAAGAGAATGGACCAAACCATTTAATGAAGCAGGGATACAAACTCATATGCTTGAAAGAGCCTTAAACGGAATACGAATGTATCCTGTTCCTAAAGATATCCGCAGATTAATGTTTAAGGTTAAAAAAGCCCAGGGAGTTGATATTGCCCGGTCATTTTGCGGATTAAACGATCATAGAAATCTTGAACTATCCATAAAATATGCCAAAGAGGCCGGTATGATTTCCCAGGCAACTTTAAGTATTACGCATTCTAACATACATACTGTTGATTACTTTATGGGTGTTGTAGATAAAGCTGTTGAGTATGGAACCGACGAGATTTGCCTTAAAGATATGGCTGGCGTTGGAAGGCCGGTAACTTTAGGAAATCTTGTAAGAGAAATAAAAAGGAAATACCCTGAATTGATCGTACAATATCACGGTCATTCCGGCCCGGGTTTTTCTGTAGCTTCTATGTTAGAGGTAGCCAAAGCTGGTGTTGATTATGTTGATGTAGCTATGGAACCATTATCCTGGGGTATGGTACATCCTGATGTTATTACTATTCAGGCAATGCTTAAAGATGCAGGATTTAAAGTACCCGAAATAAATATGAAAGCCTACATGAAAGCCAGGGCTTTAAGCCAGGAATTTATGGATGATTTTCTGGGATATTTTATTAATCCTAAAAACCGTTATATGTCATCGCTGCTAGTACATGCGGGCTTGCCCGGAGGTATGATGGGTAGCATGATGGCCGATTTAAAGGAGTACATCAAGGATTAAACCAAACACTTGAAGGCCAGGGAAAAGAAAAATTATCGGAAGATGATTTACTGGTTAAGTTGTTTGATGAAGTAATTGATATATGGCCAAAATTAGGAAATCCCCCGCTGGTAACTCCTTTTAGCCAATATGTTAAAAACATTGCCTTGCTAAATGTAATGCAAGACATACAAGGCAAACCAAAATTTTCAATTATTGATAATAACGCCTGGGATATGATATTAGGCAAAGCCGGAAAGTTGCCCGGAAAACTGGCTCCTAAGATTATTAAGATTGCCGAAGAGTCGGGTAAAGAATTTTATCACGGCGTGCCACAGGACAATTATCCCGATGAATTGGACAAATATCGAAAAGAGATGGAAGAAAATGGCTGGGATACAGGCCAGGATGATGAAGACTTGTTCGAATTTGCCATGCACGAGCGTCAATACAGAGATTACAAATCGGGAGTTGCAAAAAAACGATTTAACGAAGAATTGCAAAAGTTACGCGACGAAGCAAAATCAACAAAATCGGGAGGTGTTAAACCAGAACCCGGAAAGAAAGACATTGCTTCACCTTATATGGGCCGAATTTATTATAACCTTAATTATTTTATTGAAGAACAAGCCATTGAGCTTGGAAACGAGGTAAAAAAAGGACAACGAATTTGTTACATCGAAAATAACTATACCTACGACGAAATTGTTTCAGAATATGATGGAGAAGTTGATGAGATATTTTTTAACCATGGCGACATGGTTTCGAAAGGAGATGTTATTGTCCGATTGAAGTAAAAAAATAACGTAGAATCAGGGAATCAACTGGTTCTACGTTTTATAAGTTTATACCGTAGGATATTTCTTTAATAACTGTTCAGAAGTATTTAGGAGGATATCAACATATTGAGCTCTTAAATACACAAAAGGATCTTTTGTATTTTTTCTTGCAAGCTTACCCCTAAATTCATCAATAGAGCTATAACCTTTTTGATCCATCCAGGCTTCCATATCATTTAACATTTTAGCAGCCTGTTCTATTTTATTTTTATACAAAGTACTTACAACCTGAACTGTATTAGCTCCGGCCAATAACATCTTAATCACTTCATCGCCATCGAAGATTCCTGAAGCTGCAGAAATATCTGCGTTAATATTACCATGCAGTAATCCTGCATATCGTAAAGCTAAACGATAATCACCCTTATTGCTAAAGTTGAAAGGGAATATATGCTTCTCTTCTTTGATGTCAATTTCCGGTTCAAAAAGTTTATTAAATATTACAATGCCATCTACTTTTAAATCATTTAGCTTTTTAATAAAGTTTAGCGGATTGGAGTAAAATGGACTAATTTTTACACTCACCGGAATTTTAACGGCTTTTTTGATTGATTTAACAATCTCAAGTTGCTTCTCTTCAGCCTCTTTACTTGTTAATTCAAAATTCTTAGGCACACTGTAAAGATTTATCTCAAGTGCATCTACTCCGGTTTCTTCAATTAATTTAGCATATTCAACCCAGGTTTCTTCGTAAATTGCATTTAAACTTGCAATGATAGGAATCGAGGTGTTTTGTTTAATTTTTTTGAGTTGAATCAGATGATCTTTAGGGCCTGCATGCTCCATTTCCGGAAACAGGCTAATCATTTCTGCATGTCTTTCATTGTAAGCTTCGAGGTCTTCGTCAAGTTCAGCAGCTTCAAGGTTAATTTGTTCTTCGAAAAGTGATTTGTAAACAATGGCAGCAACACCTGCTTTTTCCATTGCTTTTACATTTTCGATACTCGTTGCAAGGTTGGATGAACCTGCAACAATTGGGTTTTTCAGTTTTAATCCTAAATAATTTGTCGATAAATCAGCCATATAACTTGGGTTTTAGTTCAACCTTTTTGTTTAAGTCTATAACAAGCTAACAGCTGATTAGTTCATTTCTGTTCATTATTTTTTTAATATTTATTATTAAAAATTAAACAAATCTCAATTTGGATATAAAAAAAGCAGGCTATTAAAACCTGCTTCTAATAAATATCATAGGTCAATAATTATTTTGAATAATCATGAGATTCTATTCGCTTATAGCTCTTATATCTCCATTTGGCATCATCTTCAGCTCGAACAAATAATTCTTCTGCCACATCAGGGAATGATTTCTTAAGTGAGGTATATCTTACTTCGCTCAATAAGAAATCCTGGAATTTAGACCATTCTGGCTCTTTTGAATCAATAACAAAAGGATTTTTCCCTTCGGTCTCCAACAATGGGTTGTATCTGTAATTATGCCAGTATCCGCATTCAACAGCTAATTTTTCCTGAAGCTGTGTTTTACCCATTCCAACTTTTAACCCATGACTAATACATGGTGAGTATGCGATGATTAATGATGGTCCTGGATAAGCTTCTGCTTCTTTAATGGCTTTAAAATATTGATTTTGACTGGCACCCATTGCTACCTGAGCAACATAAACATGTCCATAAGTCATAGCCATCATACCTAAGTCTTTTTTACGGATTCTCATACCTGCAGCAGCAAATTTAGCTACAGCACCAACAGGAGTTGATTTAGATGCTTGCCCTCCGGTATTTGAATATACTTCGGTATCTAAAACAAGCACGTTTACATCTTCACCAGAAGCCAGTACATGATCTAATCCACCATAACCAATATCATAAGCCCAACCGTCACCACCAATAATCCAGTTCGATTTTTTAACAAGATATTGCTCAAGTTGTAAGATATCTTTTGCTAATTGATGTTTCTCTTTTTTACAAGCTTCAACAACTTTGGCAGATGCTACCTTTGATTTTTCTGCATCAGCCATTGTTTCAATCCACTCTTTAAATGTTGCCTGAGTTTCTGATGAAACTTCATTCATAGCTGCATTCATTTTCTCTGCAATTCGTCGGCGCAGTTTTTCAACACCAACAGCCATACCATAACCATATTCTGCATTATCTTCGAACAATGAGTTTGCCCATGCCGGCCCGTGTCCGTCGTTATTTGCACAATAAGGTGTTGATGGAGCAGAACCACCGTAAATGGATGAACAACCTGTAGCATTGGCAATCATCATTCTGTCGCCATATAGCTGTGTAATTGTTTTGATATAAGGTGTTTCTCCACAACCAGCACAAGCACCACTAAACTCAAACAATGGCTGCGCAAACTGACTGTTTTTAACACTCTTTTCTTTAGGTAATACATTGTCTTTGTATCCTACCTTATGATGCATATAATCCCAGCGCTTATCTTCTTCAAGCTGAGTATCCAATGGTTTCATCTCTAGCGCTTTGGTTGGCGCAGGACAAACATCTACACAGTTACCACAACCTGTACAATCAAGTGGGCTTATCTGAATTCTAAAATTATAATCCTTAATACCACCTTTACCTTTAACCGTAACAGTTCCTTCAGGAGCTTTCTCAACTTCTTCGTCGGTTAGTAAGAATGGACGGATAACAGCATGAGGACAAACATACGCACATTGATTACACTGTATACAGTTTTCTGAAAGCCATTCAGGAACCGTAACAGCAATTCCTCGTTTTTCGTAAGCTGTTGTTCCTGCAGGGAAACTACCGTCTTCTCTTCCTGCAAATGCACTTACCGGAAGATCATCTCCTTTTTGTGCATTAATAGGTTCAACAACATTTTTTATAAAGTCAGGAATATCTCTGTCGTCTGTTTTAGCTTTCATTTCAATATTTTTCCATTCGGCAGGAATTTTTATTTCTTCCAAATCTCCACCACGATCAACCGCAGCTTTATTCATCTTCACAATATTCTCTCCTTTACGGCCAAATGTTTCTACAATAGCCTTCTTCATTTCATCTACTGCCTTATCGTAAGGAATAACATTAGAAATTTTAAAGAAAGCAGATTGCATAATGGTATTGGTTCGATTACCTAAACCAATTTCTTCGGCAATTTCTGTTGCATTTATGATGTAACACTTAATATCTTTTTCGGCAAGTGTTTTTTTCATTTCATCAGGGAAATGATTTTTTGTTTCTTCTGCATCCCATATACTGTTGATAAGGAATGTACCACCTTTTTTTATTCCTTTTAACATATCGTATTTATTCAAATACGCAGGCACATGACACGCAACAAAATCTGGTGTTCCTACCAGATAGGACGAACGTATGGGTTTATCTCCAAAACGCAAGTGAGAAACAGTAATACCACCCGATTTTTTAGAATCGTAGGCAAAATATGCCTGAGCAAATTTATCTGTAGTATCACCAATGATTTTGATAGAGTTTTTATTGGCAC
>CAZSIC010000108.1:0-11467 GCA_964606845.1 uncultured Bacteroidales bacterium | reverse complement strand
CCGTGGGATAGATCTAAAGGTGCGTTGAAGAAAATTAATCCGGGTGATTGTTCATGTTATATTTTCTCACGAAAAACAGGCGATAAAGTTACCATATCAGGCCCCTATGGCGATTTCTTTATTAAAGATACCGATCGCGAAATGATGTATATTGGTGGTGGTGCCGGAATGGCTCCCCTGCGGTCGCATATTTTCCACCTTTTCCATACCCTGAAAACAGGTAGGAAAGTTTCATATTGGTATGGTGCCCGATCAAAACAAGAAGTATTTTATGAAGAAGATTTTAGAAAAATAGAAAAAGAATTTCCAAACTTCTCATTTAATATCGCACTATCGGAACCTAAAGAAGAAGATAACTGGGATGGTTTAACCGGATTTATCCATCAGGTAGTTTATGATGAATATTTAAGTAAACATGAAGAACCAGAAGAAATAGAATTTTACTTATGTGGACCGCCAATAATGAACGATTCTGCTCAGGATATGTTGTATAATTTGGGTGTTCCGGATGAAATGGTAGATTTTGACGACTTTGGTGGGTAAGTTTTTTTGTTTATAATAACCGAACCCGGGAGTTTTATTCTTCCGGGTTTATTTTTTGATTTCAAAAATTTCGTGTCTGTTCCAATTTTTCCAGCAATTAATGGCAATATCGCGAACCAAATCCCAGTAAATATCACTATCTAATCCATAGATATAGCTTAAGTCCTTGATTTTAGAAGCTACCTCGGTTTTATACTCATCTTTTAAAGAGATTGTAATTTTTTGTCCCAGATAATAGAAATCTGCTTTGGGTTCTTTGGAGTTTTCCTTAACTGAAATGAGGCCATGTCCAAGTGTTGCTCCGGTGCTTACTTGTAATCCGTCATTAAGACAGCTGAAAGGAGGTTTCAACCCTGCATACGAAATAATTCTTAGCTCATCCAATCCGGCGCCAAAATACTCTCTTGCACGTACACCCATTTTAGCACCAATTAATGTATAAACTCCTACATGACGATGGATTTCGCAGGTTAAAACGCAGCTTGCCCATTCATCTTTACCATATTTTTGGATGGTTTCAACCATAATTTCACTGACATCTTCAACATAAGCCGATTTTTGCTCAGGGAAAATCGAAAAAATTTGAGAATTTATCATTTGGCTTTTAAAAACAGAATCCATGACATATTCAAAAGATTGATAATCATTTTGTAACGCCAGAGCAACAAAATTTTCTTCCATTTTCTGTGTAAACATTTCTGGTTTAATTAAATAAAGAAATGTTGTTTCGTCGTATAAATTCCTTGAGAAAGCATTGTCTTTTAAAGTTAAACTTTCCAGTATTTCAGAGCTTAAGGCTGTATTATATGTTCTGATATTTTTAATTACCTGGTCAGTATAATTGTTAATATTACCATTATTGATGATGGAAAGCGGCAAATTTAAATCAGTAAAAGATTGAAACGAGCTGCTGTCTAAATTATAATTAAAACAGTCTTTAAGAAGATTGTAATCACAGGTCCATAGCACTTCTTTAATTTTTTCTTTAAAGTTAGGGAAAGCAATAAAATAACTCGTTATCGTATTTAAACTTCCCATGTTTATAAAAATAATTTTTTCATCGCTATTTTTTAATACTTGATCTAAAACCTGGGTATGGGAAATTATTTCTGAGGTATTATTGCTTTTTATATTTCCCCATGAAAAATCGGAAGCTGATTTACATCCAGTTGCTTTTGGTCTTGAATTTAGGTTAGCTCCAACTAAAATCCCTTCATGATGATTTGTATTGAGAAGATTTTTGATTTTAACATACCCGTCTTTTGCATGAACTACTCCATTAGAAGTAGTAATGGCTAATATTCTGATATTTGTTGATTCGAGCATCAAGCGAATAGCTCTAAAATCATCCAGTCCACAATCAGTATCAATAATGACATAGTGATCTGGTTTCCAGGGATGAGATATTGATGAAGAAAATATAAATGCTGTAAATACAAAAATCAAAAGTATTTTTTTCATGTATAAGTAATTTTGTGTATGAATTAATGTATAAAAATATTGATTTTTAGTGAAAAAAACTTCTTAACTTCGTATGGCTTTTTTACCACTTACTGAAAACAAGCAATGAGAAAGTTAAATATTTCGTTACTTTTAATTTTTTTAATGGCATCATGCAGCCGCCAGCCAAAACCAAATTATATATCATTTGGAGGTTTTACCCAGGGCACAACGTATTCGATTACCTATGAAAGCCCGGATAGCTTAATTTATGATGAGGAGATAGAGATTCTTCTTGCTAACTTTGATTCTTCATTATCTACGTATAATAAACAATCTGTGATAACAGAAATTAATAATAATCAATCTAATATTGCCGATTATTACCTGCAAACAGTTTTTAAAAAATCAGAAGAAGTTTATAAAAAAACCAAAGGAGCTTTTGATATAACCGTTGCACCTCTTGTGAATGCCTGGGGCTTTGGGTTTAAAAACAAGTCGGAAATTACCAATTCATTAATCGATAGCTTGCTCGAACTTGTAGGCACCCATAAAATTTGCCTTAAAGATTCATTAATCATAAAATCTGACCCTCGGATAATGATAGATATGAATGCTATAGCCCAGGGATATTCGGTTGATGTTGTTGCAGATTTTTTAGAAAAGAAAGGGATTGGAAATTATTTGGTAGAAATAGGCGGGGAAGTAAAAACCAAAGGTGTAAATCAAAAACAAAAACCCTGGAGAATAGGTATTGACAGGCCCGAAGATAATAATATGATACCTGGAGAAAATTTACAGGCTATCATTTCTTTAAGCAATAAATCGCTGGCTACATCTGGCAACTACCGTAAATTTTACGAACAAGATGGCATTAAATATTCTCATACAATCAACCCCAAAACTGGTTATCCGGTAACTCATTCTTTATTAAGTGCTACCGTAATTGCTGATGATTGTATGACGGCTGACGCTTATGCTACAGCATTTATGGTAATGGGTTTGGAAAAAGCATATGATTTGGCTGAAAAACTGCCCAATATTGAAGCATATTTTATTTTCAGTGATGAAAATGGGCGATACTCTATTAAATCCACCTCTGCAATGAAACAATGGGTTGAAGAGATTAAGTGAAAATATTTTTTCTACGGCAATTAGCTTCCTTAATTCATGTTTAATTTTAATTCTACTTTGACATATTTAAAATAATTCTCAAAATCAACCCGATTTGCCCTAGACCCTGAAGGGAACGGGTTGATTTTTCGACTTTCTCCCTTTGAGGGCCGGGGCAAAAAAAGCGAAAAATCAATTCTGGTTTTAATCTGTCAAAGTAGAATTAATTTTCTATATTTATCAGTCATTAACGATATGATTTATTAACATTTTTAAATAGAATTCTCATGAAAAATCCCAAGTCCTTAAAAATTTTATTTCTTCTAATCATTCTTATTATTGTTGGCTGTTTTATTAAAATTAAAATGCCTGAATTTAAAAGATATCAATATGAAAAATTCCTTCTTAGCGATTTAAATTCGATTAATTTTAATTATGATGATGAAAAAGGGACAAAATTATTAATGGATAAACCCGAAATGGCGGGTATACAGGATTATTATATGACCATTGATCCTGAACTTAAAAGAGTTCCACATGAAAGGCGGGTTAAAGCAATAAAAGAGACAAAAAAGCGGGCAAAAATTAAAAGCGATTTAACAGATCGATATATGTGGAATGAAGTACCTTCGAATATGGGTGGGCGTGTCCGTTGTATTATGTTTGATCCCAATGATTCAGAACAGAAGAGAGTTTGGGCAGGATCTGTTACCGGAGGCTTATGGTATAATAACGATATTTTTTCAAATGCACAATGGCATCCAGTAAGCGATATTTGGGAAAACCTGTCAATAAGTTGTATTGTTTACGACCCCAATGATGATCAGACTTTTTATGTAGGAACCGGTGAGCCTGAAACAGCAGTAACTATTTATAGAGAATCTTCAACCCGTGGAGTAGGAATTTGGAAAACATCAGATGCAGGAGAAACATGGGAGTTACTGCCATCTACAACTGATTTTCCATATATCTCTGATATTGCTATTCGTGATGAGAGTGGCCAAAGTGTAATATATGCAGGAGTTGTATCTGGAAACTATCAGGGAGAAGTTCATACTCCTGCTCCAGGTGATGGGCTATACCGTTCTGATGATGGAGGAAATACCTGGCAACAAGTTTTACCAAATATTGATGGGCAGGATATTCCATATTCACCCTCTGATATTGAAATTGCAGCATCGAATCGAATTCTTGTAGGAACATATAGAAATATTGATGGATATGGAGGTGCTACAATATTATATTCAGACGATGGATTAAACTGGACTATTTTTGATGATTATAATCAATTGATAAGAGAAAGTTCAGATTCTTCTGTTGAAATTCCGGGAAGGACTATTATCGCTTCATCACCATCGTCGCCAAATACTATTTATGCTGTTATGGCAGCCGGTGGATATACTGATGAAAACTGGATTTATTATCGCGGGCGTTATATGATTCGAAGCAGCGATAATGGTGAAACCTGGGTAGAAAAAACATTGCCCTACGGAGATGATGCATGGGCGACACTCGCCTGGCATGCATTAATTATAAAAGTTGATCCGAATAACGAAGATGCAATTTATGCAGGCGGACTAAATTTACATAAATCAACAGATGGTGGTTCATCCTGGAATGAACTATCCTCTTGGTGGAATTATGGTATTTATTATAATCCCGGTAACCCACCCTACGTTCATGCGGACCAGCATGACATTGCTTTTAAACCAGGAAGCTCTGATACCATTTGTTTTACCAACGATGGCGGAGCTTTTGTAACATTTAATGGAAATTCCACGGCCATTGATTTCCATGAAAGAAATACTTCTTTTAACTCTTTACAATTTTACACATGCGATTTACATCCTGACTCGGCAAATCATCAATTTATTGGCGGGTTGCAAGATAATGGAACCATTTTATTTGATAACAATCCTATAGATAATGAAGATAGTTATATTTCAGGTGGAGATGGAGCGTATTGTTTTTTTGATAAAGATGATTACCTGATTTCTACAGTATACTATAATATGATTTATATTTTTAAGAAAAGTAGCAGTAGATATGATTTACAAAACAGGCTGGATATGAATAGTGGCACATTCATTAGTCCAAGTGATTATGATGATGTAAACAAAATATTTTATGCTAATGCCGTTGGATTTACAGGAAACAGGGCTGATCAAATATTACGGATAAAAAATATAACAGCAGCATCTCCAAGTACTCAATATGTTAATATAGGTACCGGGAGTAATGTTTATTTTTCGCATGTTAGGCTTTCTAAATATTCAAACCCTGATAACAGGGTAATATATGTTGGCACTCAATCCGGAAAATTATTTAAAGTTGAAAATATTAATTCAACACCAGAAAGTACAAATATTGGAACCAATGATTTTCCGTTAGGAAATATTTCCTGCATTGTTGAAGGGAAAAATGAAGATGAATTGTTGGTTACTTTTTCTAATTATGGTGTTTCTTCTGTTTGGTATACAGACGATGGAGGAACCACCTGGATTGAGAAAGAAGGAGATTTGCCGGATATGCCTGTTCGTTGGGCGCTTTTTGATCCCGGCGATACTTCAAAAGTATTATTAGCCACTGAAGTTGGAGTTTGGGCTACGCCAAACATCTATGAAGAAAATGTGAGTTGGGAACCGGTAATCAATGGATTCGCTAATGTTCGTGTAGATATGTTACAATCCCGCGAATGGGATAATACGATTTTAGCAGCTACGCATGGACGTGGCTTATTTTATTGCGATCTGGAAGGAGGTACACCACCAGAAGAAACTACTACATCAACAAATAATTTAATTGTAGATAATAATATCCAGGTTAATATATATCCAAATCCGGCAAACGAAATAGTAAATTTGGATATTAAGGATTTTAAGAATCAGAGTATCAATATTTCGATATTTGATGAAAAAGGAAGTATGGTAAAAAATTTATCTTCAGTGGTTAATGATCAAATCATTAATATTGATGTATGTGATTTGGCTAAAGGAATCTATTTTATGAATATTTCAACAGGAAATAATAAAACAACCAAGAAAATAATTATTAAATAAAATTGAAGCTGTTTTGAATAACAAAAACAATTAGGTATTCCTATTTGTTAAATATAAACATTTTATCAATTAAACACATAGCTTATGGCCGACTTAACCACAAAATATATGGGATTAAATTTAAAAAACCCAATAATAGCAGCAAGTTCAGGAATGACAGATACTAGTGATAAAGTAAAAAACCTGGAGGTTAATGGTGCAGGTGCAGTTGTGTTAAAGTCGTTGTTCGAAGAACAGATTATGATGGAAATAAATTCAATAACTGCCGGTAATTTATATAATAACTATGCAGATGCTGAGGATTATATTTCTTATTATACTCGGAAACATTCTTTAGATGAGTATCTTCATTTAATTGAAGAGGCTAAAAACCAGGTTGATATTCCTGTAATTGCCAGTATTAATTGTTATTCGGTGGGCCAATGGGTAGATTTTGCACAGCGTATTGAGTCATCTGGGGCTGATGCCCTCGAGTTAAACTTGTTTTTGATGCCGGGTGATCAAAAATTTAGTGGGCATGAGATTGAAGATATTTATTTTGATATTATCCGCAGTGTGCGTAAAAACACTAACTTGCCTGTAGCTGTAAAACTTAGCACCTATTTTACAGGGATGGCTGATAGCCTGATTAAAATATCTCAGGAAGAAATTTCGGCAATGGTTTTATTTAATCGCTTTTATAATCCTGATATTGACCTTGAAAAAGAAGAGATCGTATCGTCACGGATATTTAGCTTGCCCGAAGAAATAACCAATACGCTGCGCTGGATAGGAATGGTTTCGGATAAAGTGCATTGCGATTTGGCTGCATCAACAGGGATAAACGACGGGTATGCTGCTTTAAAAGCATTATTAGCGGGAGCTCAGGCTGTGCAGGTTGCCTCTACACTTTATAAAAATACTGCCAGGCAAATAAGTCTTATGTTGCAACAAATGGAAAGCTGGATGGACGAAAAAGGCTATACAAAACTCGACGATTTTATGGGCAAATTGAGTTACAGAAAAGTTGATAAGCCCATGATCTATGAACGAGCACAGTTTATGAAATACTTTAGCAGCGACAAAAATAAATAGCCCTGATATTTTTCAAGGCTATTTATTGGTTTGCTTTTATTTAGTATTATTCTTTTTTCAGAATAATCTCCCGGAAAGTTTTATTATTCCAGATTTCCAATAAATCTTTGAATTGGCTGTACTCTTCAGGATTTATAATTGAACGGTTAACTTTTAGTTTTTTATCAATTTTTAAGACGTTACTTTCTGCATTAATTTTAATGAAAACAGATCCTAAATCATTTTCTAATTCTTTCTCAATAGAAGGTGCTGTAAAAACAAAACCATCGGGTAATTTCAAGCTGTAATTATACAACTCATTTATTTCTTGAGAAAGTTGTAGAGGTGTTTGTCGTTCTTCAATTAAAAAATTTAGATGCTCTCCTTTTATTCCAAATTCAGATTCCGGAAGTGTTAAGAAGTAATAATTGCCTTGATTTTTCCAAACATCTTTATGATCAATTTTAGCCTGCATTTTGCTGCCCTTTTGATCAAATTCATAAACTTCAAATTTTTGAATGGTATTTTTTGGAAAAACGGATTGTACAACCTCTTTTGCATTATCTACATCATCTAAATAATTTAAATAAGGACTTTTTACACCAATAACATCTAAATCTAATTTCCCATCTAGATCTCCTTGCGTATTAATCTCAAATGTTCCTTTAATTTCTATTTTAGGGTCAATTTCTGATAATTCCTCCTGAGAGGTTAAAGTTTCAGCTTCCAGGTCTAAGATTACATTATCTTCTAAAAGAAGTGCAAGATTATTGGTTTGATTAGAATTGGCATCGATGATAAAGTCTTCGTTATTTGCTTTAACGAGATTATAAAAATCTCCTGTTCCATTGAGGACTCCCAGCTTTTGGTCAAAATAAAACGAAGGAATAGCATAAATCAACTGGCTTTCAATGCCCGAATAATTTAATAATTCATTTAGCAACATATTTTTTTCAATTCCAGTAGCTCCATTCGACTGCCATACATCTTCTAATGGCCTGGCAGAATATCTAGCATAATCAAGGGGTATATGAAAATCGTTTATTTCAGAACCAACTAGTTTTTGTAATGCTCTTATAATATGTATTTCTTTTTTCTTTCCAGTAATTCTTTTGGTAACAATTTTTTTCATCTTATTATTTAAAGAGAAATCGTTTTTAGAAACCTCTTGCAATGCATCAGCCATCGTTGCATTGGTAAAAATTAACCTTGGCAAATATTGCTGATCTTTTGGCTGATGGGATTCATGTGCCTTATTTTTTAGATTCTTAAATTTCCAGGTATAATGTGTATAACCATCCTTATTTGTTATTTTAACCTGTGCATTACTATTTAAAAGTTTATAATTTAACTCGGTACCTTCCGGCACTTTTACTACAATTTCCAGGTTTTCTACCGGCACTTCCTCCTGTAAAATAATATTTTCATTTAAAAATGGGAGATATCCGGCTTTGGAATGTAGTTCGTAATCGAAATTAACAGTACAACCTAATTCAAGGCCTGTATGTGTTACTACCATTTCGCGCAGATGATTAAAGGCGGGTGCTCCGGCAGCAAATCTTGGTAACACTTCGTTAAATGCATTTTCAGGAGCTTTAACAATTTTACCATCTGCCATAGTTGTCTCAATTTTATTAAATCTAATTTCTTGATAATCAGGGTTGTATATAATAAAGGATTCTCCATATAGACGGTTAAATGAGAAATGCGTAATATATTTTAACTGGTGTTGATACTGGAAATTCATCGATCCGTCAGAATTTAACTCATAAACTTTTTTTATGGTTTTGAATACTGCATCGTTTTCTTTCTCTGTTGTGCTTTTCTGGCAGGCGCCAGCAAGAAGAACAGTTAATGTAAACAGGATAATATGTTTTATTTTCATGATTTTCATTTTTATGATTTATCGTGATAATATTATTTTCTCGTTGGCAAATTTTTGTTGTGCTTCAATAACCGATTTGTAGTTACTCCACTCGTCTGCTTCAAATATTCGTTTTTTAATTGTAATTGTTTCTGTAAGTTTAAGTTGGTTATTGTCCAGGGTATATTCACCACTAAAAGCTGCTGCTGTTCCTTCAATATCTTCATTTGTAGTTAAATATAAAGCTTCTTTAAATGAAGGGAGTGTAACTATTTCAGTTAATTCAACAAACCTGCTGCAACGGTCTCGGAACGGATATTTCCTTTCTTCGAGCGAAGTATTTGTTTGTAAATGGGCTTGTGCACGTTTAAAAATATTGGTAGCTACAATAGGTGTAAATATGATTTCGTTTTCTGTAATTATTGCATAATCAGGAATTCGGAATTTAAACGAAATATTAATCGGGCCTTCCATATGTCCATATGGATCGCTAAATTCCATTTCAATAATTTCCATGTTTTGGTCAATACTTTTTAATTCTCTTTCGAGTGCATTTTCCCAGTTAGTTTTTAAGTTTCGGGTAAACATTCCACGGATTGCAGCATCTGATTGGCCATCAGCTGTAACATGTATTGATCCTTCAAGCGTTCCGTCAGCTAAAATATTGGTTATACCATTAATTTTAAGGGGATGGTTTTCGGGCGGAGAAATATCGGTAATCATTAAATCTGCACCTTCAGGTAATCCCAATAAATAATTTTGTTGCTGTTCGGCACTCGACCATTCTTCGCGAACAAATGGAACCCATGTAGGATCGAGCAACATATATTCTCCATTGCGCCGTTTTACAACCGTTACACTGTGATTAAACTGGTCGGCAGGAATATCTTCAATTCTGGAACCGGCCATGGTCATCGCGGCGTAAGATTCAAAACCAGCAGCTCTTAGCATAGTAATTAACATTCCCGCTTTATCTTTACAAACTCCGCAGCGGTCGGTAAAGGTCATATCGCCGGTATGGAGCGTGTATCCTTCACCCTCGCCCATTGAAATGCCAGAATATCGGATATTGTCAGCTACCCAGTGGTTTAACAATGAGATGCTGTCCATTTCTGTTTCGGCATCTTTTAATATTTCTGCCACTTTTTGATCTATTTCAGGTGTCGATTCAAAACTTCCAAAATCTTCATTTACGTTGTAAAACCATATGGATTTATCTTCCCAGTCTGCGGTAGTTGTCATAAGTAATTTTGGGGCAATGTCTGAAAGGGCAACCATACCTGGCTCACGTTTTATTGGCATCATATTTTCTTTCGTAAATCGATATAATGTCTTTTCTCCTCTATCATGGATAAAAGTTTTTACATCACCATGAAAAAATTTGTAGTGCAATTCTTTTGTATTTGGTATTTTAACTTCGTAAACTTTTTTTAAAACCGGTTGGTTATTCCAGAAATCAATAATATCGTAAAATTGTCCACGCATGGGAGGAATGTATTTTGAATCGTCAGGTTGATTATCATCATATAACAAAGCATACGTAAAACCTTTTTTAAAAAGCGTTACTTCAATACCATCACCTGGTTCCAATCTGCCGATATCAATCATTTTTTGGCGTGCACCCCAGTAAATTGCCCGGGCAGGAGCGGGGTAATCGTAAATCTGTTCTTTGCCTAATACTTGCACTTCTCCGTTTTTACGATAAATTTTTACTTCCTTAATCTCAATAAAAGCAGAAAGTGGGTCATAATTAAATATCAAGTGATTTAGCTGTTTAGCTCCCTGTGGCGTTAAGACTTTTAAAATCTTGTGAATGTCGTTGTAACTTAATCCGGTTTCTTGTACATCCACAAAGGTTTCATCTAACACAACCAGATAATCTGCGTTGGGATAATCTTTTGATGTTCCTGCTTTTTTTATCAGGTCGAAAGGCCCTGCAAAAACACTTGTTTGTAATAAAAAGAGTGTAGTTAACAGAAGGATTTGTTTTTTCATAATCTATTTTTTTAAAGGCGTTAATTGTTGGATATTTAAAATTATGGAAATAAAGATAATATTTGTTCATGTAAATGTTCTTATATTTGTTATAAATTCTAGAAATAATGAAAAAATTTTTTTTCCTTTTTTTGGGATTAGTCTGCTTTAAGGCTTTTTCCGGTGATGTGGTTTATAATAAAATTTATAAGCAAAATATTAAAACAGTTCTTATGTTTGTGGATGGGAGTGAACTTTCATTTCCTGTTTTAGATTTACGATCGAATAAAAAGCTGGTTTTAACATTTGATGATCTGGATGCTGATATCAAGGATTATTATTATTCATTGGTTCATTGCAATGCTGATTGGACCCCCTCGGATTTAGACCCCAGCGAATACATTGAAGGTTATTTCGAGGA
>CAZSIC010000107.1:0-11786 GCA_964606845.1 uncultured Bacteroidales bacterium | reverse complement strand
CGTCTATCTTCATGAGCGATAGCGAATAAAACGGCGAGCCATGGGTAGGGTGAATTGAATAAGTCATAGAATTCGGCTGGCAGGTTCGCAATGACACTTGTAGTTTCTTATCGTCTGCTTTAGCTGACGGCTCTAAGAAGCTAAATAAACAATCGGCTTTAGCCGGTTTAAGTCTCTATTAGCTAGTCTCGGCGTGTCTTAAAGACACACCGAGACTTTCAGTTTTAAAAAGCCACGCCCTGCTTGCAGATACAAATAATCCTGGCTAATCTTTTCCAAAGTTCCAACCTTTGGAAAAGGTGATGTTAAACGTCCAGCCGGATAATTCTGGATCACCGGCTTCCCAGCCGGTTAATCTTTAAGCTGGTCAGCGGATGACTTGCCTGTTAACAATTACTGTTGTTTAATCTTCGGTTGGATTTGATTCATTAGTCATCCGATGACTTATTGAAACAGGTATTAATACCCAAACCACTCCTGTTTTATTATTTTACAATTTGTTGATTAACTATTTTTTAAGGTGAAATAAACCCGGTAGCGTTCATTATTACTACCCATTTCGTGTTTCCAAGCTACCACGTAAAAATACCTGATTATCAAAACAGGTAATTACCTCGTTAAATCCGGCATTTTATCATTGTACATTTGATTAGAAATTAATTCAAAGGTAAAAATGGGGAAATCAAAAATATTAATTGTCGACGATTCTGTTTCATACCTTAGTTTGGTAAATAGTATCCTTTCAGCTGAAGGATATGAAGTGTTAACAGCTAAAAATCTGTTTAAAGCCTATCGTTTAATCCAGGAAAATGAGCCGGACATTATTTTACTCGATCTTCTTTTTCCGCATGAGCATGGTTTTACCATCCTTAAAAAATTAAAAATAAACACCGAATACCAGCATATCCCGGTTATTATTATTTCTGGTGATAATAATCCTGAAACCATTAAAAAAGCTTTTGATTTGGGGGCCATCGATTTTTTATCCAAGCCACTCAACCTGCAAGCATTAAAAAACAAAATATATAACCACTTTAATAATCAACTAACAAAAAACAATCCGCTATGAAAGATGAAAAATTAACGGAGATTAACTCTTATTTAACATTTAAGATGGGCGATGAAGAGTTTGCCCTGCATGTGAATAAGGTGTTAAATATCCTTGAATTGACAAAAATTACCCAGGTTCCCAAAGCACCCGATTATATGAAAGGTGTGATTAACCTGCGTGGTATGGTATTGCCTGTAGTTGATACACGCATAAGATTTGCCATGTCCGAAACAGTATATACCGATAAAACCTGTATTGTTGTTTTAGAGCTGATGTTCGAGAATGAAAAAGTATATGTTGGCGCACTGGTAGACCAGGTTGTGGCCGTGCTCGAAATTGGTAATGATGAGATACAACCCCCTCCAAGCATTGGCGACAAGTATAAATCTCAGTTTATTTCAGGTATGGTAAATACCGACGAGAAATTTATTATGATTCTGGATATGGAAAAATTGTTTACCGGAGATGAAATTATTGAACTGAAAGAAAAATCGAAACAAAAAGAAACTGTTAAATAAATAAATAAATAAATAAATTAATTAATAAAAACTGATTGTTATGAATTTTAAAAATCTAAAAACAGGAACAAAAATACTCACCGGATTCTTAACGGTGGTATTGATCGCAGTTATTATTGGCGTTATAGGGCTTATAAGCCTTAGTAATGTTGGTAAATCTTTCCACGAAGTATCCGATGTACGGATGCCAAGTATTGAATATTTGGGAAAAATGGAAGCAAATCTTGAAAAAGTGCAGCAAGGATATTTCAGGCTACTCGATTTAACGCTTACCCGCAGCGAAAGGGAAAATATTTTGAAAGAAATTCAAGAAGCCCGCGAAGCGTATATCCATTATAATGATTTGTTCGCTCCGCTGGATCAAACAGAGGAAGAAGCAAAAGTTTATAATGAAACCATGCAGAATCTGGCAGAGTGGAGAGATATTAACGCCCAGCAGGTAGACGCAGAGCATGCCGATGTTATGGCTATCGACCTGATGAACCCTATTGCAGTGGTAAGAGACCTTGAAAAATTTATGAAGGACCATTATGCACTGGAAACTCAAACAATGCAAGCCATACAATTGGGTGATGTTTTTGAAGGGGGTGATGACCCGACGCAGTGTAATTTTGGGAAATGGCTGCCTGAGTTTGATACCGACAATCAAAAGATCAATGCAGGTTTAGCTGATCTGAAAGCCGATCATGATGCTTTTCATGCTGCGGTAGGCCAGATTAAGCAATATATCCGCCAGGGAAATAACGATGCTGCCATGGATCATTATTTAAATGCTATGATGCCTGCTGCAAGAAATGTATTTGGCTATTTTGAGACAATTAATAATGAAGCACAGGCAGCCGAAGATCAGTTTGAGCAGATGAGCCAGGTGCTTAATACAGCATCATTAAATGCACAGCATGAAACCATGGGTTTATTTCATCAGTTAATGGATATTAATGTAAGAGTTGGAGAAGAAGAAGTTGAAGCAGGGGATGCTACCATACAAGCAAGTAATGCCATGGTAATAGCCGGCATTATTGTGGGCGTTATTATTGCCATAATGCTGGG
This sequence comes from uncultured Bacteroidales bacterium, assembly GCA_964606845.1. Classification (GTDB taxonomy): domain Bacteria; phylum Bacteroidota; class Bacteroidia; order Bacteroidales; family UBA12077; genus UBA12077. The sequence goes on along the minus strand of CAZSIC010000107.1, from coordinate 9,167 downwards.
TATATTTATAACACGTATGGTAACAACGGGTGTTAAAAGGGGCGTTGATATTGCCGAAACCATTGCCGAGGGTGATCTTACCGTAAATGTAGAAAGCAGCCTTACCGAACGCAAAGATGAAATTGGCCAGCTGGCTAATGCTATGCAATCGATGGTTGTTAAGCTGCGTGATGTGATTGGCAGTGTATTATCAGGGTCTGATAATATAGCCACTGCAAGCCAGCAAATGAGTTCTACATCACAGGAAATGTCTCAGGGCAGTAACGAGCAGGCTTCATCAGCAGAAGAAGTATCTTCTTCTATGGAAGAAATGGTTTCTAATATTCAGCAAAATACCGATAATGCACAGCAAACAGAAAAAATTGCTTTAAGTGCTGCCGAAGGAATAAGAGCAGGTAATGAGTCGGCAGAAATATCGGTTAAATCGATGAAAGAAATCGCTGATAAAATTACCATCATTAATGATATTTCTTTCCAGACCAATATTCTGGCATTAAATGCTGCTGTTGAAGCTGCTCGTGCAGGAGAACACGGTAAAGGATTTGCCGTAGTAGCTGCCGAAGTACGCAAACTGGCCGAAAGAAGTAAGGTGGCCGCCGATGAAATTGACGAATTGTCGAAATCAGGTGTGGCAATTTCCGAGAAAGCAGGAAAACAACTGGCCGAAATTGTACCCGAAATTGAAAAAACAGCCAAACTGGTACAGGAAATAAGTGCTGCCAGCTTAGAGCAAAATTCGGGCGCCGACCAGGTGAACAATGCTATTCAGCAACTAAACCAGGTAACTCAGCAAAATGCTGCTGCTTCAGAAGAGATGGCAACCAGCTCTGAAGAGTTATCAGGACAGGCTGAACAGCTGAAAGAGCTTATCGCTTACTTTAAAATAGATGAACGTGAATTAAAATCTTTAAAAAATAAAACTCAAAGTAATATAGTTGAGCAAAAGCAAGCTCCGGTAAAAGAAATTGCCAAAAAGAAACCGGAAGCACAAAAAGAAAAGAAAAAAGGTGCTGATATTAAACTCGAATCGTATGTGAGCGACGATGAGTATGAAAAATATTAAAAATTTTGTTTGTTGTTGTTAGCTTAAGAAATTTCGGTGCAGGGAAGTACACCCCCTCCCGGAATTTCTTTCCTTAAAATTCGTTTCTTTAACCTGATATTCTGGCTATGAAAGATTCTCTCCATATTGATAAAAAATTTAAATATGATGTTTTCCAAATCAACAATGTTTTTTCTGCCATCAGGGAGATTAACTCTCAGATGATCCGCGAAGACGATGAAAAGAAAATTTTAAAACAGGCTTGTGAAATTTTAAAAAATAATGTTGGATACGATTTGGTTTATGTTGCGCTGGCCAATCAGGCACAAACAAAAATAGAGAAAGTATACTCATCGGAATCCACTGAGCCGCTTATAAAATTCAATGGTTTCTACTGTTATAAAGAAGTTGTGCAGATGCAAACCAAACAATTGTTTCATCCTCAAATTAATTGTTTCGACTGTTTTCTAAAAGATAATTTTAAAAACCAGGATCGGTTAGTGATTCCGGTAAAATTTCAGCATCATTTTTATGGAATGATTTGTATTGTCATTCCTCTGGAGTATAAACTTTACGTTAAAGAACAAGATCTGTTGGAAACATTGGCAGAGGATATAGCTTATACCTTATTTAACCTGGAAGTGCGGCGCGACCATGCAAAAATCCGTAAAGAGGTTGCTGCCTATTATAAGCAAGTTGAAGAACAAAATGAGCAGTTACGCCAAAAAAATTACCAGCTGGAAATTGCCAATAAAAAAGCTTGCGAATCGGATATTTTAAAAGATTCGTTTTTGGGGATGGTTTCGCATGAATTACGTACTCCTTTGAATGGAATATTAGGATTTTCCCAGTTGCTTCAATCTTCAAAAATACCTGTCGAAAAAGCAGGTGATTTTATCGATGTAATTCATCAAAGTGGAATCCAGTTGTTGCAGGTTGTGAATAATTTGTTGGATATCTCAAAAATACAGGCAAAACAGCTAACTTATCATGAAAATGAATTTTATGTAAACGATCTGTTCAAAGATGTGGTTGATGCGAATCAATTTTTTATTGACAAATCGGAAAAAGTTGATTTTATCGTTCAGAACCAATTGTCACAGCATATGAATATTTCTGCCGATTATGAAAAACTGAAACAGATATTAAATGTACTGGTAAGCAATGCTCTTAAGTTTACCCGTAAAGGCATGGTTGAAATAGGTTGCACCAGGCCCGGTAAAAATAAACTGCTATTTTATGTAAAAGATACGGGTATTGGTATTGAAAAGGAAAAGTCATCAATTATTTTTCAAACATTCAGGCAATCGGACGAATCGCGAACCCGGAAGTATGGAGGCACAGGGTTAGGGCTTTCTATTGCCAAAGGGCTTGTAAATTTTTTGAAAGGGAAAATATGGTTCGAGTCTGAAATAAACCAGGGAAGTATTTTTTATTTTATGATTCCTGTACAAATAAATCAATCTTTAGAAGACAATTTTAATCAAAATGAAATGAAAAAAAATAACATGCCGGACTGGAGTGATAAAAATATTCTTATTGTAGAAGATGATCCGTTTAGTTCAGACTACCTGGTTGAAGCTTTATCAGAAACAGGGGTCCATACAAAAGTCGTTTCAAATGGGGAAGAAGCGGTGCGTTTATTAAAAAATCAGGATGATTTTGATGTGGTTTTGATGGATATTCAGTTGCCGGGATTAAGCGGCGATGATGCCACAAAACAAATCAGGGCATTTAACAACAACACACCCATCATTGCACAAACAGCTAATGCCATGGTTAGCGACCGCGGAAAATATATCAATGCAGGATGTACCGATTATATCTCAAAACCAATTGCTGTTGATAATTTATTTTCTATCTTGTGCAATTATATATAATCGCTCCACTGTTAATAGTTGGCGTTCGTACTGGTGTGTGTTGAGCAAAGATATTTGATATTATAAAATAAATGTTTATAAAAAAAATAACATATTATGGGAAAAACTAAAAGATTAATTGATGAGCTTATTGAAAAGAAAGCTAACGGAAATAGCTTTCAAGTAAGTAACATTAAAATGAAGTTAATGTTTAAAGGGATAATACCTGATAAAATAAATCAAGATACACCAGATTCTGATGAAATCCTATCAAAAATATATGAAGTAGCAAAAGATTTTAATGTAACCTTAAATAATTAATTGTATGAAAGTTAAGATAGCATATTCACAAAAAACAGATATAAGCAGTATTATTTCGGATATAAGAAACCAAATGGGCTCATTTGAAGCAAAATTTATTCAATTTTATGCTTCATCCAATATTAATCCGGAGAAAATTAGTAAAGAAATTCATGATGCATTTAATAATACACCTACGATAGGATGCACTACATCCGGCGAAATCATATCAGGAAAGATGCTGGATAATTCTCTTGTTATGATGGCGATGGGTTCTGAAATAATTGAAGATTGCAAAATTGAAATTCTAACTGATATTAAAAATGACCAATCGGTGGTAGATAACGCTTTTTCCTCTTTTGCTACTTACTTTAATCGTGACATGGCAAAACTGGATACTGAAAAATATGTTGGATTGGTACTCATTGATGGACTAAGTGGGCAGGAAGAGAATATTAATGAAAGAATTGGCGATTTAACCAATGTTACATTTATTGGTGGTTCAGCTGGTGATGATCTTAAATTTAAACAAACTTATTTATATGCTAACGGCAAATCATATTCGAATGCTGCTGTATTAGCATTGTTGAAATGCAATACAAAATTTGAAGTTCTTAAAACACAGAGTTTTAAAAGTATAAACAAGAAGGTTGTAGTGACCAAAGCAGACGAATCAACAAGGACAATTGTGGAGTTTAATGGAAAACCAGCCGCTAGTGAATATGTTTCACTTGTTGGGGTTGATAAAGACAATATTTCATTAGCTTTCTCCAAAAATCCTGTTGGATTAGTATTTGAAGATGATTTTTTTGTTCGTAGTCCTCAGAAAACAGATGGAGACAATATTGTATTTTATTGTTCTATAATGGAGGGTATGGAATTGGATATCTTAGAATCTCAGGATATTGTTGCCGACACAAAAAAAGCACTTCAGGAAAAAAGAGAAAGTTTTGGTTCTATTTCTGCAATAATTAACTTTAACTGTATTTTACGTACACTTGAATTAAAAGAGAAGGATCAAACCAACGATTATGGACAATTATTTAAGGATATACCTACAGTAGGCCTTTCTACCTATGGTGAGAGTTATATAGGTCATATTAATCAAACTGCAACAATGTTGCTATTTAAGTAGATGAATTGATCTTGGGTATCTTTTTTATAGTTACCCAATTTTTATTGCATTTTAAGTAAGAAACACAAACAATGTATAAAAAGAATAGCCGATATATTAATAATTTTAATGGTTGTATACCGCTTCAGCTTTCTTGTAAATCAATAATTAAGTGGTGCGTAATAGGATAATATCATTATACTAAACGTTTCAGTGAATTATCATAGTTCGTATTACCTTTATTATAAATGATTGATATGAAATTAGAGCAGCTTAAAAGCATTGGTGAAATATTTGATTATTCGTCTAAGGGTTATGCATTACAAAAAATTGTACTTAGCAAAAATAAGCCTGTTGATTTTATATTTTTAGATGTAAATCAATCTTTTGAAAAAATTACAGGTTTAAAGAGACGTGATCTGATTGATAAAAAAGTTACTGATGTAATACCCAATATCTTAAATGATAAATTTGACTGGGTAAAAGCATATGGTGAAGTTGCATTAAAACAAACAAAAAAGAGTTTTATTCAGTATTCAGAGATTTTAGGAAAATGGTTTGATGTTTCGGCATACAGCCCTAAAAAAGGATACTTTGTTGCTGTTTTTACCGATATCACTGATTTAAAATTAAACGAATTAAGACAAAAAGAAATTACCGACGAATACTATTCGTTAAACGAAGAATACCAGGCCCAGAACGAGGAGCTACAATCGCTGCTTGATGAAGTTTCTGAACATAAGGAAAATCTTGAAAAAAGCAATACTGAAATTGTAAAACAACGTGACGAAATTAATACCAGACAACTGTTTTTAACTTCCATACTTGAATCAACAGCAGATGGCATATTGGTAACCGGGAAAAATGGCAGGATTGATTATGCCAACCAGCAATTTTATGACATGTGGAAAATTCCTGTCCAAAAAAGGCCAGCATCACATTATAAAGATTTTTATGATGTCGTTATGCCTCAGCTAAGCAATTCGCAACAATTTTTAGAAGAAATAGAGGCATTAAGACAAGCCAGAAAAACTGAATTTGGTATTTTATCTTTCAAAGACGGAAGAGTGTTTGAACGATATTCAAAACCGATCATTTCAAAAGGAAAAGTGATTGGAAGCATCTGGAGTTTCAGAGATATAACGGAGAAGAGAAGAAATGAAGCCAGGTTAAAAGATGTGAATAAAATTTTATATGGTTTAAAGGCCATCAATCATATTCAATCGGAAATAAGCGACCGGAATCAATTGATCCATGAGGTTTGTAATGTGGTAGTCGATACCATGGGATTTTCAAGTGCCATGATCAATCTTTTTGAAAATAATAAATTTGTTGCCGGTGCCCAAAAGGGCTTTGATAATAATTATCAGGATTTTAAAAATAAACTTAAAAATAACCACTCTTTTTATTGTTATGCCAAAAACCAGGGTAAAAAGATTTTAATTATTGATAAACCGGAGAAAATTTGTAAAGATTGCCCGTTGGCCGGCCTTTATGATGAAAATGTAATTTATTCCATTCCCATCATTTACCAGGGACATTTATTCGGTTTTTTTAATGTAAATATCAATAAAAGGTATAAAGATGATGCGGATTTTCAGCAACTTTTTAAGGATGTGGCCAATGAGCTGGCTTTTACGTTGCATAAGATTGAATTAGAAGAAAAAACAAAAAAATATTTACAGGAGTTAAAAAAGCGGGAACAATCGTTACGAAGTATTTTTAGGTCTTCGCCTGTAGGGATCGGGGTTGTTAAGAACCGGATTCTTACCCAGGTAAACCAACGTTTTTGTGAAATTATTGGTTACTCAAAAGAAGAGTTAATTGGCGAAAGTGCTTTAAAGTTATATCCTACCAAAGAAGAGTTTGAGTTTGTAGGAAATGAAAAATACCGGCAAATTGCCGAAAATGGTATTGGCTCGGTAGAAACTAAATTTAAGTGTAAGGATGGTAGCATTATCGATGTATTTCTTTCATCTACACCTATTGATGCAGATGATTTATCAAAAGGCGTTACTTTTTCAGCATTAAATATTTCCGAATCGAAGAAGAATGAAGCTGTTAAAGATATATTGCTTTCCATTAACCAGGAGTCAAATGTAAATAATGATATCCGTGAATTTGCACAAAAAACACAAAAAGAGCTAAGCAGAATTTTCGATACGAGTAATTTTTACATTGGTTTATACAACTCAGCCAATGATACTTACACATTCCCTTATCATGTAGATCAGTACGATGATTTTGATTATGTTGAAAAAGAATACCATTTACCCGACTCATTAACTGATTTTGTCCGCAGAGAAAGTAAACCTTTTATTGTTGATTCTGCAACAGAAAAGGAACTCTACAAAAAGAACCAAATTACATTTTACGGCCAGGATTCAGCTGTATGGATGGGAGCACCTTTAACAGATACCAAAGGAAATGCTTTCGGGGTAATTGCCATTCAAAGCTATGATAATGAGCAGGAATATAGTAACGACGATTTAAAAATACTTAATTATGTTGCACAAAACCTGAGCCGGATTATTGAAAAAATACAATCAGAAAATGATTTAAAAGAGAGCGAAGAAAAGTATCGTAACCTGGTGCAAAACATTGGAGATGGAATAATAATTGTTGATTTAAAAGAAAATATATTGTTCTGCAATCCTGTGGCATCAAAAATTTTTGGACTAAAAGATACAGAACTGGTTGGTAAAAATCTTTCTGAATTTGTCGATAAGCAGCGGTTTGAGCTTATAAAAAATGAAACAAAAAAAAGAAGGAGGGGCGAGAAATCAGTTTACGAAATGGTTATTAACCGTCCGGATCATCGAAAAAGATATTTGCAGGTTAATGCTACACCTATGTATAAGGATGGGAAAATAATTGGAAATTTGGGTATTATAAGAGACGAAACGGAAAGAAAAAAGTATGAGCAACAAATAAAACAAAAAAATGAAGAATTGCAGGCTGCCGAGGAAGAACTACAAGCTTCTAATGAAGAGTTGCATTTTGTAAACCAAAGCCTTGAGCAAAACAATAAAGAATTAAAAAAGGCTAAAGAAAAAGCTGAAAGTGCCGACCGGCTTAAAACCGCTTTTTTGGCTAACATGAGTCATGAAATACGAACACCCATGAACAGTATTTTGGGATTTTCACAACTGCTTAAAGAAAAAAAATCAGACAAAGAAAAACAGGAACGCTTTATCGATATCATTAATATCAATGGAAAACAATTGATTACAATTATTGATGATATCATTGATTTTTCAAAAATAGAATCTAACCAGCTGGAAATTGTCAATTATGAGGTAGATATTCATAAAATGTTGGATGATATTTATGAGTCTTTTGCCAATAAAATTGAAACTGAAAAACCAGTAATTCATTTTGAATTAATAAAACCTGATGGCAAAAAATTGATTATAAATACCGACGAACAAAGAATTACGCAGATTATCAGTAATTTGTTAGGTAATGCCATTAAATTTACCTCCAAAGGCAAAATATTATTGGGATGCGAAAAACACGAGGATCATTTATTATTTTTTGTAAAAGATACAGGAATTGGAATTGCCGGAGATAAGAAAGAGATTATTTTCGAACGATTTAGGCAGGCCGACGACAGTTATACAAGAAAATTTGGAGGAACCGGCCTGGGATTAACCATTTGTAAGAAATTAACCGAATTATTGGGAGGTGAAATTGGTGTTGAATCTGTTTTAGGGAGTGGATCAAAATTTTATTTTACAATTCCTGTTCGTTAACATAAAATTAAAATTGAATTTGTAACTTTACCATTGATTATTGGTATATAATTTTAATAATTGTCTTTAAAAATAAAATTTGATTTATGAATAAAATTACAGATGACTGGAGCTCGAAAAAATTGTTAATTGTAGAAGACGATTTATTTAGCACGGAATATTTAGTTGAAGCGCTTGCCGTATCAAAGGCGGATATCAAAATAGCCAAAGATGGTACTTCGGCTATTCAATTAGTTGAGGAAAATCCCGATTTAGATTTGATTTTAATGGATATCCAGCTGCCCGGTATTAGTGGCGAAGAGGTTACGAAAAAAATTCGTACATTCAATAAAGATATTCCTATCATTGCACAAACGGCGCATGCCATGACCAACGACAAAGAAACTTACCTGGCAGCCGGTTGTAACGATTACCTCTCAAAACCCATTTTGATGAATGATTTGTTTGATGTTTTACGGAAGTATTTAGGATAAAAGTATTTAGTTAAAATATATATATTACTTCCTGTTTAAAGATTTTTAATAAATTGTTCGTTATTTAATGAAATAAACGTTATTTTTAGGTTTTAAATTTGAGTTAAACAAATGTTTGGCTTTTATTTATTAGTTTGTTGTTGTTTAGGAGGCTTTTAGCCTCCTTTTTTTTAATAATTTTTACACAAACCAGCCACGCCCGATAAACACTCAGGCTGGGGTACTCAAAATATAATATCACAATTTTTTGTTTATTATTTTACTTTTTTACAACCAGAAAGAGGGTGTTCAGAAAGTATTAAAAACTTGTAATTGATTATTTTTTTACTTCGCGAAACTTAGTGTCTTCCCTGCCATGCCTGCAGGCTGGTTCGTGAAACTTTGTGTAACAATGTTTTGTAATTTTACCACAAAGTCACTCAAAGGAATCACAAAGTACCACAAATACTTTTTGGACAGCTTCTCTAATATTAAATTTATCGAACTCATATTAAACAGGTATTTACACCTGTATATTTGAAAATATTTTTATCTTATTTTGTAATGTAGGAATAGAATATAGATTTTGAGATGAAACCCTCATCCTTAAAGGAATTAAATTTAGAGGAACAAAAACAAAAGGAC
>CAZSIC010000106.1:0-11820 GCA_964606845.1 uncultured Bacteroidales bacterium | reverse complement strand
AGCAGTAATTGCTCCGGCTTCTTTTCCTCCAATATTTTTGATATCGGCAATATCCGATTTTAACATATCGTCATATTCGTCCCATAATGGAAATTCAACAATCCTTTCATAAACATTTTTCCCGGAAACTTTTAACTGTTCAAACAGTTGATATTTATCCTCGTTAAGATTAGTCATGGCAACTACGCCCATATTTCCAATAGCATGCGCAGCAGCTCCGGTTAAAGTGGCAATATCAATAACCAGTTCGGGATCATATTGTTTTGCAAATATAAGAGCGTCGGCTAAAATTAAACGGCCTTCGGCATCTGTGTTTTTCACTTCAACAGATACATGGTTATTAAACTCAATCACATCGTCCGGAACATAAGCATTACCATTGGTCCTGTTATCGGTAGCCGGAATAAGCCCAATAACATATAATGGAATTTCAGCCTTTGCCAACGCAAAAATAGTGCCTGCTGCAGTTGCTGCCCCTGCCATATCCGATTTCATGGTATCCAGATAATTGCCGGTTTTTATATTCATCCCACCGGTATCATAAACCACTCCTTTCCCAACCAAAATATAAGGCTTTTTATTAATAGCATTTTCAGGTTTCCAGGTTAAAACAGAAAAAGTTGGAGGATCGATACTACCTTTATTAACGGTTAACAACCCATCCATTTTCAATGCTTCAATTTTCTTTTTGTTAAAAACCTCCACATCAAAACCTGCAAATTGACCCATTTGCCTAAACTCATTAGCAAGTTGTTCTGCATTTAAGTATGCTACCGGTTCATTCACTAAATTTTTAGTGAGATAAACCGCTTGCAATAAAAAATTCAGTTCAATTACTTGTTCTTCGGTAATTTGAGAGCTAAAAACTTTTATTTCCTTAAGAGTATTTACCCTCTCCTTTTTATTTGTTTGATATTTTAAAAATTGATAATGGGTTAATCCTAATCCCTCTATATAAGCCAAAGTAAGCTCGGCATTTTCGCATAAATCAACAACCAAAATCTCCTTATGCTTATTTTCTTTGATATCTTTTGATAAATCTCCTGCCAGCCTACGTAATTTCTCTTTTGTTTTACAAATATCCTTATCGATATCAATCAAATGAATATAAGACCACTTAAAATAAGAATTTATTTTAACTAACTTTTTATCTTCGGCAGCCTGTTTTTTTATATATTCAAACTCGGTAGGTGTAAAAGAGTATTCTTTTAATTTTTCATGATTTGTGGTTAGGAAAATTACCGGCATATCTATTTGAAACGATTCGGCCTTAACGATTTTTATTTCCATAGCTGAACATCTTTTATTGTAATTTGTAAAGTTAATAAATTTGAATCAAGTGATGATGTTAATATCATTCACAGAATTAATTATTTTTGCAGGTAATCAAAAAATACAAATGGATAAAAAAGAACTTTTTAAAAAAGCATTAAATCTTGATTCTTTAACAGTAGAAGAAGGACTTTTGTTGTATGAAAATGCATCTTTAGAAGAACTTATATATTTAGGAAATACTATAAGGCAAATACATGTTCCCGGAAATATCGTTACCTGGCAAATTGACCGCAATGTAAATATTACCAACGCTTGCATATCGCAATGTAAATTTTGTAATTTTTACCGCAAACCAAACGATAAGCATGTTTATATTACATCGATTGATGAATATAAATCCAAAGTTGATGAGCTGTTAAAACTGGGTGGCAATCAGTTGTTATTACAGGGTGGATTGCATCCAAAGTTAAGGTTAGATTTTTATACCAACTTATTTAAAGAATTAAAATCACTTTATCCAAACCTGAAATTACATGCACTGGGCCCGCCGGAGATTCATCATTTAGCCCGGCTTGAAAAAATGAGTTACAGGGAGATTCTTGAGCAACTAATCGACGCAGGATTAGACAGTTTACCCGGCGCTGGTGCCGAAATTCTTTGCGACAGAGTAAGGAAAAGCATATCGCCCGGGAAGGCAAGCACGCAACAGTGGCTCGATGTTATGCGTGAAGCACATCAATTAAATATGGTAACATCGGCAACCATGATGTTTGGCCATGTAGAAACAAAAAGAGAACGATTGGAGCATCTGATTGCTATCCGTCAGGTTCAATCCGAAAAACCGCAAAATGCACCAGGGTTTTTAGCTTTTATTCCATGGCCATTTCAGTATGAAAATACAGTTTTACACCAAAAAATGGGTGTTAAAAATATAGTAACTTCTGAAGAGTATATCAGAACAATTGCTATTGCGCGTATTATGCTGCCCAATATTAAGAATATTCAAGCATCCTGGCTAACCGTAGGAAAAGATATTGCACAAATTTGCCTACATGCCGGAGCCAACGATTTTGGTTCAATTATGATTGAAGAAAATGTTGTTTCATCAGCAGGAGCTGATTTTAAATTTGATGCAGAAGGTATTCAGCAAGCAATCCTTGAAGCCGGATTTGAACCGCAATTACGAAATCAGAAATATGAATTTATCAATGGATTAAAATAAAATTCCCGAAGAGAAATCTCCGGGAATTTTAATATACCATCAGTTTGAAATAATGTGCAGTGGCCCGTCCGGTCCCAGCGGTAAACCTATCAACATCCATATAACAAGTAAAACAATCCATCCAAGGGTAAGCATCACAGTATATGGTATCATGGAAGAAATGATAGTTCCTACTCCGTATTTTTCGTCATATTTCTGTGCAAATGTTACAATAAGTGCAAAATAACTCATCATTGGAGTAATAAGATTGGTAACTGAATCGCCAATACGAAATGCGGCCTGCGTTAAACCCGGATGATATGGAGGGTCAATAAGCATAAGCATAGGTATAAAAACAGGCGCCATAATAGCCCACTTTGCTGATGCACTACCCATAAACATATTAATAAAAGCAGAAAGAAAAACAAAAGCTACAATTAACGAAATCCCTGTTAAGCCTATGCTTTGGAGTGTATGAGCTCCTTTTATAGCAAAAATAATTCCCAAATTACTATAATTAAAGAAGTATACAAATTGAGCAGCAAAAAATACCAAAACAATATATCCGCCCATACTTCCCATGGATTTTCCAAGAAATTTTGCAACATCTTTATCGCTTTTTATAGTGCCAACGACAATTCCATAGATAAGTCCTGGAATAAAAAACATTATAAGGATAGCAATAATGATCCCATTGAAAAATGGTGAATGTAATACCGAACCTGTTTCAGGATCTCTAAAAATACCATTTTCAGGAATAATAGTAAATGCAAGGAGAATAAGCGTTATCAACAAACCCCATCCGGCATACCGCAATCCTTTTTTTTCGTTGGGTGTTAACTGAACGATAGGTAGCTTTTCAGCGCTTCCATCATATTTCCCTAATCGTGGCTCAACAATTTTTTCGGTAACCCAGGTACCAACAATAACAACTAAAAATCCGGAAATAAACATAAAATAATAGTTTACTGCAGGATTAACCCTCATCTCAGGCAAAATCATTTGAGCAGCCGATTCAGAAATACCAGCTAAAACAGGATCGATAGAACCAATAAAAAAATTTGCTCCAAATCCACCACTTACACCACAAAAAGCAGCAGCAAGCCCTGCCATTGGATGCCTGCCCAGCGCATGAAATATCATTGCTCCTAATGGGATAAGAATTACATATCCGGCCTCGGATGCTAAATGAGAAAGAATACCTGCCAAAACAATTGCACCTGTAATTAATTTTGGTGGCGCGCTTAATACAAGCGCGCGTATCATGGTGTTAAAAAGCCCAGAACCTTCAGCAACACCTATACCAATCATAACAACTAAAACATAGCCTAAAGGAGGGAACTTTAAAAAATTATCAATTAAATTGGTGTACATCCAACGTATTCCATCGGCACTTACAAGGTTGCGAGCCTCGATTAATGAATCATCGACAGGATGAACAGCCTGAGCGCCTAACACATGGCCAAGCCACGAAATTAAAACAACAAGAAGGGCTAATAAAGCAAATAGCGTTGCAGGATGAGGCAACCGGTTACCTATTATTTCAACATAATCAAGCGATCGGGCAAAAATACGGCCCGCTTTTCTACGAACTTTTTCAAGAATTTGTCTCATCTGGTTTATTTTATAATTATCCGATTTTTACGTCCGCAATAATATATTTTTTTCTATAATCCACAAAATCACATCTTTAATTCTCTTATTCTTTTACTTTATATAATACTAAGTAATTTTACTGTGTTTGAGCATGATAAAAAAAAGCAAACCCAAATAATTATTTATAGGGATAGAGTCGCTAAACTTACTATAGAAGAATTTTTATTTGAAAGTGCATAAACAAAGCCATCGGAGCTGCCAAAATAAATCATTTGATTCTGAATTAAGGGAGAAGAAACAATTGCGCCAGATGATTCAAAGAAAGAAAAATACATATTTACTAAATCATTATAATTATTGGCATTCATTTCTATCATATATTGTTTCAATTTTTCTTTATTTATTTTCCCCTCATTGTCATAAATATTAAGCGTATCTTGCCTTATTGCTTTTGTTTTAAACTGCCAGCTAATTGACTGGTCTTTTAGGTTTATTCCATACAGCCTTCCGTTGGCAGATCCAACATAAGCCATTCCCTGGTCAATTGCAGGAGATGAAAAAGTATATGAACCAGTATTTATTTTATTTATAATTTCGCCAGTATTTTTATCGATGGTATAAAAACAAAACCCGTCGGATGACCCACAATACAAATTTTCACCCACTGCAAACGATGAAGGCATCCACGAACGGTTAAAATTATTATTTGTCCATATTGTATCACCGGTATTTATATCCAAACAATAGATCAACGCATCACGTGAACCGATGTATAATTTGTCATTTTCAATAACAGGAGATGCCTGAATTCCCAACCATACATATTGGGCTGTATCTCTGCCTGTTTCGTATTGCCATATTTCGGTACCGGTCTGTGCATCAAGACAATAAACTCTGCTATCGAAACTGCCAAAAAATACTTTATTATCTTTTATCGCCGGAGATGAATGAACAGCTCCCTCTGTAGTAAACTGCCATTTTCTTTTGCCCGAATCAATATTTACAGCATAAAAATTTAACCCACAACCAAAATAAATGGTTTGCCCATAAATGGTTGGCGACGATTGGTAAAAGTCCCAAAAATCTTCAACCATTTCATTGGGGTTAAAATAATTTTTGATCAAATGTTTTTGTTCACCATCTGTTTCAAGTTTCCAAACAAGTTTTCCTGAATTTTTATTTAGCTTATATAAAAAGCCATCATAACTTAAAAAATAAACAAATTTTCTGTCTAACACAGCAGTGGAATATATTTTGCCGGAGGTTTTAAATTTCCAAATGACTTCACCACTTTTTGAGTCCAAACAATAAAAATATTGATCGCCACTCCCTATATAAATTCTTTCATTATCGCTTATAGCAGATGCAAAAACACTACCACCCGTTTGAAACTTCCATAACTCAATGGGTTCGTCTTTTATTGGGATCGAATTGTATAATCCTGTGTTTTGAAGATCATTTCTAAATTTATGTATTTGATTTTCAGTACATGAAAAAAATAAAAATGCTATTGGGAGAAACCAGTGTATAATTTTCATTCGAATATATTTTAATTAAACAACTGTCTTTATGCTACTTGTAACTTCTTTTTTTTAATAATCTTTTTTTGTTGCCGGTGTCTCCCGCTTAAGCCTCCCACGGCCTCTCCGGCGAACCTTCATGCAACCGAATTCTATCAGATACTTATATATTGCCTTCGGCGAGCTCGTAAACTCGGTTCATATCCTTTTGTGCTTGTTTTAATATAATTTTTTATCCTTAAGCATGAAGGTTTCATCTTTCAGTGATTTTTAATGGTTCTTATAATTAGATAAGCAAACTAAAAAAGACCCTATTAAAAATACACTGTAACTTTCCTTATTCTTAAAATACAAAACCTCAAATTAGATTTTGACAGAAAAATAAAAGTTACTTTATTTTAATCAACAACTAAAATTAACTGAATATCATAAATTAAAACTGAATTGGGAGGAATATTATCTTGTTGCATATCTCCATAACCTAACGCAGAGGGTATTAATAATTTTCCTGAGCCGCCTTCGTTAAAAAAAGGCAATCCTTCTTGCCAACCTTTAATTAAATAAGATAACTGTCTTGCAATACGTCCTTCTCCAAAAACCTCGTTATTTTCTAATAAACGCCCTTCGTATTCAACATCTACAAGTGAGCTTAATGATGGTTTTGCTCCTGTTCCCTGCTCATCAATAATATAATGCAATCCTGATTCGGTCGATTCGGCCACCAAATTATTTTCGATTAAATATTCCTGGATTAAGGCAATATCTTTTTTTAACTGCTCCTCAGCTGAGTCATCGTCATCACTACATGCTGTAAAAGCAAATAGTGGAAGTAACAAAAAATATAATAATTTTCTCATTTTATTATTTTAGAATATAAAATGGCTATTTTGCCAGCAACCCAAATAATTTCCAGATGGTACGGTGAAATTTATGAATATTTTTTACAGGTTCGGCATACATTAATATACAAGATTTATCGATTAGATTTATACCCTTTTCTTCAGCAATATTACGAGAATTTTCGGTACCGGACATTTGCTGAATCCAAACATGTTTTATCCCTTTTTCTGCAGCTTGTCCCAAAATCAAATCCGTTTCAGTTTTGGGTGTTACAATAAATAATTTATCAAAATCATCAGGGATATCCAAAACCGATTGATAACATTTAACATTTTCTATTTCGTCCATTTTAGGGTTAATCGGACAAATCTCAAACCCTTTTTGTCTGAGTTCGTTAAATACTGCATAACCAAATTTTTTGGTGTTTGCCGAAACTCCGGCAACAGCAATTTTTTTCGGAGCTAAAAATTGCTCAATACTTTCCTTTTTTCTCATCATCAAAAAATTTTGGGTGCTAAGATAATGATTTATCGCTTATCACAGGATCTTTTTATAAAAAATACGTAATCGTTTAATTCAAAGTTAAATCCTGTTATTCAAAAAAACATATCTCCTACAAGAATTTTAACAAATTCTAAAAACAATTATTTAAATAAATTTCATAACTTTCGTAAGCTAAGAATTACAAACCGAGCCAACCTTTTTACTATGAAAAATATTATTATTTGTATTTTATTATTTTCGCTAATAATGCCCTCCATGGCTAAAAATACAATTGACACAACTTATTTAAAAAATTCATTCATTTATTCAGAACGTTTATTCAACATAAGCTCTGATTCTGCGATGATTGAATTAAAAAGAATCGAAAAAGAATGTAAAGATGCTAATTATAAAGAGGGGCTTGCATTGTGTTATGCAAGAATGGGAAGATTATTGAAACAAATGGGTGATTTCCCTGAAGCTATGGATTATATGAATAAATCGTTGAGTATTTATAATGAGCTAAATATACCAAAGGGTATTGCTGCCTTAAAGTTGTCAATTGGTGCTGTTTACGTTCATTTAAGTGCATATTCTCTTGCTCAGGAATATATACACGAATCGTTAGAATATTATGAAAATACGGATAAACATTTCGAACTGGGAGGCGCATACATGACATTGTCGGGTATCTACATTTATATTAAAGAATATGATCTGGGTAAAAAATATATCGAGAAAGCAATTGAACACTACCAAAAAATCAATTTTAAATATGGAATCTGTGGCTCCAAATTAAATAAAGCTATAATTCTTCATGAGCAAAAAAAATATAAAGAGTGCATTTCTGAATTTGATGATGTAATAGAACTGGCTACTGAAGTAAAGGCAAATTTATATTTGGCTGATTCATGGATATATGTAGGTTCATCATACCTTAAATTAGGGAATTTTACTAAAGCTAAAGAATATTTGCTTAAAGTAACAGAATTGAAAAACGTTAATACACAGTTATTATTAGAGAGCTATTTATACCTTGGAGATCTTTACGAAGCACAAGGAAATTATCAGGAAGCTATTAAATATGTAGAAAAAGTAGTGGATGAATCCAAAAAACTAATGTTAACCAGAAATACTATGGAAGCTTATGAGCGGCTTGCTGCATACTATTCAAAAGTTGGTAATTACAAAAAAGCTTTTGATTTACAGAAAATGGCCTACGCTTTAAAAGATAGTATTTTCGATTCTGAAAAAACTGAACAACTACAAAAACTAGAAACTATTTATCAAACACAAAAGAAACAACAACAGATTGAGAACCTGGAAAATGAAAATCAAATTCAACAATTAAAACTTCAAAAAACTAACATCAAATATGTTAGTGCCATTGCATTACTTTTAATCATTTCTGCCGGATTAATACTTTTAATAAGAAATAGCAGATTGAAAGTTAAAGCTGAAAATAGTAAGCTGGAACAAAAACTTCTTAGAACCCAAATGAACCCTCATTTTATTTTTAATGCTATTTCTGCCATTCAACATTATATTGTCAAAAACAGATCTTTAGAAGCAAGTTCATATTTGTCAAGTTTTGCAAAATTAATGCGCTCAATCTTACAAAATTCAAGAGAAGAAGTTGTAACACTAGAAACTGAAATTCAAACACTTGAAGATTACCTAAATCTTCAGAATTTACGATTAGATGGCAATTTAGATTATAAAATTCAAAGTAATGAAGAATTTGATTCAGAAGATTATACAATCCCTCCCATGCTTTTACAACCATTCATTGAAAATGCAATAGAGCATGGAATTATGAAGACACAGGAACAAAAAGGCAAAATTGATATCAGCTTTAAAAAAGAACAAAGCAAACTCTATGTAGAAATTGAAGATGATGGCATTGGAAGAGAAAATGCTGAAATCAACAAGGACAATCAACATCAATCATTTGCAACCGATATAACAAATCAAAGAATAAAGTCAATGAAAAAGTCTTATAAAAAAAGAATTAGTTTTAACATCATTGATTTAAAAAACAATGAAAACAGTCCGATTGGCACAAAAGTAATTTTTGAATTACCTTTACAATCAGCTTAACTATATTAAAATGATTAAAATCTTTATCCTTGAAGATGAGAAACCTGTACTTGACACAATTACTGATATTATTCAGAATTATTGTGAAAATTCCGAAATAACCGGAACCGCCAGAACAATATCTTCTGCAAAAGAAATCATGCAAAAGTCAGAACCTGATATAGTTTTACTTGACATTAATTTGCCCGATGGAACAAGTTTTGAGCTACTTGAACATTTTAATCAACCAAACTTTAAAATAATATTTATTACTGCTTTCGAAGAATTTGCCATTAAAGCCATTAAATTAAGTGCGATTGACTATCTGGTTAAACCTATTGATCCGATTGAATTGATCGATGCCATTAAAAGAGCTAAAGATGCATTAAACCAAAAAAATAACAAACTGGAACTAAATGCACTATTAGCAAATATTAAAAACATTTCGGACAAACCTAAAAAAATAATCTTAAAAACGGCTGAAAGTATTTACTTAATCGACGTACAAGACATCATGCATTGTGAATCGGATGGTTCTTATACTCGATTTTACATTAACGATGGGAAAAAAATATTTATTTCTAAAATACTTAAAGATTACGAAGATCTTTTAGAAGATTGCGGATTTATGAGAATACATAAATCGCACATTATAAACCTTAATTATATCGACCGTTTTGAAAAAACAGATGGAGGCTCAGTCATCTTAAAAGATCAGTCATCTATTCCTGTCTCAGTAAGAAAAAAAGATGCATTATTGAAAATCTTTGATGAATTATCTCAATAACATTCTCCCGAATAAATAACGATAATTAATTTAACTTTAACGTTCATTATATAGCTTCCACCATTCATCAATTCATCAAAAATTTCATCTGATAAACTACTACATTTACTTTAACTAACTACATTTTATTAACAAAAGCCAACTTAAGATGAAAACAAAACGAAACTCATTAAGATTAATCGTGATGTTGGTTCTTGCACTAATTATTGCAACAACCCATGCAAACGAACCGGAAAAAACCACGAGTTTGTCAGAATTATCCAATGCAACTTTTTATCAATCCTCTAGCTCAGATGTTAATCTAAAACTTGTAAATATCCAATTTGATCCATTGGGATTTTTATTTTTCGGGCCACAACTGGGTGTAGATTTTCAATTTGCAGATATGGTCGCTATTGGTCCATATTTTCGCTGGAACTATGCAGGCCTTATTTATCAAGGTATAGTTACTGACTGGTTTAGCAGCACAACTACAACATCAATTGGTTCCTATGGAATAGGATTTGGAGCCAAGATAATTCCACCTTTAGGTGATGGAAAACATCGGCCTTATGTAGATATTGGATTCGAAAAATTCAAAGGAAAAGATTCTTATGATCCAGGTGGCAGTTATGGAAGACACTATTTTGAATATAAAGCAAACATATTTCATATTGGTGCTGGGTACCGATTGGTCACCGAAGGCTCTTTTAACCTCTCAGCAGGCCTTACCCTGTTCATTCAGAAAGAAACTGAAAATATTGATTATTATGAATTTGAAAGCGCCATAGATTATAATTCTTTAGAAGAACCTCATTTTGGCGTAGTGTTGCAACTTATGTTAGGCTGGCAAATTGGAAACTAAAAAAAACTATTAAACTATTAACATGATGAAAAAAAACCATTTAATAAAAATAGTATTCTTAATATTCTTTGCTTTTGCCATATTCATATCATGTGAAGAAAGCGAAGATATTATTGAAGAAGTAACTATGGGTACTATACGAGACGAAGATGATGCCCATTTAGTTGCAGTTGAACTAAACAATATTCTTGAAAATATTCGTAACGATTTGGATTATGGGTACATCTATACAGACTCCTCTCCTGATGGCACTTATTCTGTTACCGGGAATGCATATAGTGGCCCTATATTTTCCGGATCATATACCACTGAATATATTAAGAAATTTACAGTTACATTTAACAATTATACTTCTAACGACGGAATGGAAATTGAATCCGGGACGATCCGCTACGAGTTTACCGACTATAGCACTTCGGGCTATCACTTAATTATTAAAGTGAACAGTACTTCCGGAATTTACATTACATACCAAATTGATGATTACACTATTGAAGATATTATTACGAATCTTACAATGGGTGATATAGATGATAATAAATATAAGATAGGTGCAAATTTTAGAAGCTCAAATGGGAATTCTTATGCTGTAAACGCATACTAATAAATTACATAAAAAATAATATGATGAAAAAGTAGAACTCAATATTTAACATTCATTAAACCCTAATAACTATGAAAAAAATATTTTTTTTTCGTTGATTCTGGCAATCTTTGTCTCATGTAGTGAAGAAGATTCAAACGATCCTCCGGCAGGAGAATTAGTTGAAGGAACTTACTATCAGGCAGGTGACGACTACGTGCATCTTAAAGTTGTTAATTCAGGAAATTCAATATACGTTTATGTAGTCGCCAGCCAACCCAACTCCTATTGCGAATACAAAAACAGAGGTGAACTCACTTCAAGTTCTTCTACAGGATTAGAAGTAGAAGGAAAGTGGTTCCAATTTTATTCATCTGATACCTATTGCAACGATTATTCGTATACAGTGGTTCAACAAAAAGATAAAAACACAATCATTGTCAGGAGGTCTTCGTACGATTATGAATATGCTTACGCCTATGGCAGTTCACTTACATACAAAAAATAAATTGCTCCTGTTTTTCAAATAGGTTGGCTTAGAAAATGTGTTCGTTTCGTTCATTCGAATATATTTTGGTTAAACTACTTAATATTTGAATGTTATATTTTTCT
>CAZSIC010000105.1:0-11825 GCA_964606845.1 uncultured Bacteroidales bacterium | reverse complement strand
GCAAAGAAATTATAACCATAATGAGTTGTTTCTGGCCTTTCGGGACGTTCGGCAGCGTAAACAATGTTAAACTGCCCTACTTTTTTAACTTTTCGGCTCCATAAAATAAGCCAGCCTAAAACAACAGCAAATATGGCAACCACAACAAACATTACGAGTTTACCATTCCAGTAGCCGTATAAGCTGGTTGCCATTTGCCCGTCCCATTGTAATGCCCCTACCGGGAATATGGGCGTTAAAAATTCTCCTATGGGTTTAAGTAACGAATTTGGAAATACTGAGAATCCCATGAGCACAGCAATGATTAAATATTGAGGCAATAAAATCCAAAAAGGAGCTTCTTTTACTTCTCTGTGCTCATCTTTAAGTTGTCCTAAAAAGATTACTGCAATTAATCTGAAACAGTATAAAAACGCAACAATACCGGCAAAAGAAACTAATGCACCCTGCAAGTACCATTGTTTTTCCATAATAGCATTAAAGAAAAGCCACTTGCCGCCAAATCCTGTTAAAGGAGGAATACCTGCCAGTACAATAATTCCAATTAGGACCGAAATAAAACTGAAAGGCATTTTTTTAATTAAACCACCCATACGATACATGTATTTGGTTTTTACCCGCCAAACCACACCGCCAATGGCAAGGAATAACATGGCTTTAAACATAAAGTGCATTACGGCAATGGATATTGACCCAAGCCATCCTAAATGTGACATAAGCGCTAAACCAAACAATGCATACCCCATAACCCCAATACTTGAATAAGCCAGTAACCTTTTGGCATCTTCCTGCAATGCCGCCATTAAATTACCGACAAGTGCCGAGATAGCTCCAATCCAGCCTAAAATATATGCAACACTGATGTTTCCAATGGTTTGGTCGCCCATCAATACCATCATCATTACCAGTCCAAACAAACCACCTTTAAGTAAAATTGCTGAAACCATTGGTGATACATCGGTTTCGGCTTCGGCATGTGCTCCGGGTAACCAGATATGAAGGCCTACTGATGCGGTTTTGGTCATAAAACCAATGGCCAGTAGAACAAAAATGAGTGGAGCATAATTATTTATATTAGCAAGAACTTCCAAATGAAGCGAAGTTTGCCCTATAGACGCCAGCCCGAATGCTGCTAAAATGGCATAAGCACCGCCCATAGAAAAGAGCATGTAGCTAAATGCATGAGGGCGTGAATTTTTTCCGCGAATGATTAAAAAGTAAGAACCGATAGTCATGATTTCCCATGCAAAAAAGAACCCAAGCAGCGATTTGGCTTCAATCAGTCCAATTAATCCGGCAAACATCATTAAAGCCACAGGATAAAACCCCCGTCTTTTTCCTTTGTATGCATATCCGGCTACTAAAGTCAGCATTCCGCCAGCTAAAAATATGGATGCAAAAATTAACCGGTAAGATTCAAGGTCGGGATGAATGGTATAATAATAAAATCCTAAACCCAAAATGGCTAAGGTATTTTTGATGTATACAGGCAAAAAATCGATAAATAAAAATGCCAATGCAAACGCAAGTGGTATGAAGTTGATGAATTGTGCATATTCATTCATTTGTGATGCATAAAAAGCACCAACGAATAAAGCTAATCCAAAAAGGAATGGACTTATGAATTTATTCCAACTAACTTTAAGCCCGGCTTCTTCTTTACTATCATTTTTTAATGTAAATCCAAGCCATCTGAATAAGTATACAATCTCGAACAATGAGCCCAAAAGAATGGCTACTATAAAATAAAAATGTCCACTCTGCGATAAGCTTAAAATAAGTTCCCATTTACCAAAAAATCCCGGAAACGGAGGCATTCCTGATAAAGCTAAAATAAAAACCGTAAAAAGCAGCATTAGAACTTTGTTTTGGCACAATATTCCCCAGTCTTTGGTTTTGTTTTTTTGCACCATTCCGCTAATCCAGAATAATCCGGCTTTAGCTAAAATATGCGTGATTAAGATGGTTAACAAGATATAGATAAACTGATTTCCTAAAAACTCTTGTAACCCAATGATGGCAACCAGTAAACCAATTTGTCCAATGGAAGAATAACCTAATAACCGGTTGGAATTTTTTTGTTTTAATCCGAGAAGGTTGGAAAAAATAAATGTGAATACTCCAATACCTGCAATAATCGTATTAAATACACCACCAGCTATGGGCATCAATTTAAACAGTACATATAACGAAGCAGATGCAGCGGCGGCAGATATTATTGCAGAAATTCCAGGGTGAGCTGCCTGATAAACATCCAAAGCCCAGCCGTTTGCCGGGAATGGTTTTAATTCAAGAACAAAAGCAATAAAAATTAAAAACAGGGCAACAATTCCCCCTTTGACATAAAAAAGTTTAGTATTGATGATATCATCTATAAATAATGAACCTGAAAAATAATAAAGGGCGATAATACCTATAAGTAAAATTCCGCTTATAATAGCGGTGGCAATAATATATTTAAAACCGGCAACGGTTGAATCGGCTTTTTTTTCTAAAATAATTAATCCGGCGGTTGCAATACTGGCAATCTCAAGAAATACAAAGAGATTAAAAATATCACGGGTCATAATGATAACATTCAGCCCCATAAAAAGCAAAATAAAAACTATCATCATTTGCACCCCTTTATCACGGAAAAGTTGGTATAAATAGATTGCCGATAACAAACCAATTACATTGACCATGCTTATAAAAACCGCTTCATGCAAGCCCATTTGCAAGCTAATAGAAAAAGGTGGTTGATAGCCTGCCGTAAAAATTTGGATTGTTTCTTGCTGTCCGGCTACAAAAGCATAAAGCCATTGCCCCGAAATAAAGGTCATTAAGGCGATAGCCAAAAACATTAAAGCAAAAGGTATGTTCCGATTGGCCCTTTTGAAAAATCCCAGCGAGAATGCTGTTCCTAACGCAATTGCAATAATATATAAAGGTCCTACCATTTTAATTCGTTATAATGATTGATTTCTAAAGATTTCTTTTTCTGATACATTTTTAATACATAAGCAAGCATTAAAGCGGTAATTCCCAGTCCGATAACAATGGCTGTAAGCACGAGTGCCTGTGGAACAGGGTCTACAATTTTTTCTGCCGCTTCGTTGGTTTTTACTGCCTGGTCGAGTATTGGAGCCGTACGATTTTTAACATATCCGATACTTACCATAATAATATGTATGCCGGTATCAAATAAGGCAAACCCGATTACCATTTTTATCAGGTTTTTTTGGGTAAGTAAACCCCAAATCCCAATGAGCAAAAGGGCTATTCCTGTAATTAAAGTTACAATTTCTAAGCTTAAATTTTCCATTATGCTTCGTTCTGATTTTCCTGTAAATTAGCTATTATTGATGATAACTCAGCGCCAACTTTTAGTCCTACAAAAATGTAAATCACAGGAATTAATCCTGCACTGAATAAGGTTCCGAATTCACCGAGAGAAAGGATTTTATTATCTAAAAACCCTGCTGCGAAAAGAATTCCTGCAACGCCCAATAGTACAAAGCTTAAACCCGAAATGGATTCGACAATCGAAATCAGCCTGTGGCTAATTTTTCTTAATGGCTTGGCTAACAGGATAAGTACAAGAGCGGATGCAATGATTGCACCCCCCTGAAATCCCCCTCCGGGAGTTAGGTGTCCGTTGATAAATACATAAATTCCGAATAATAAAATTACCGGAACCAAAATTTTTGATGCAGTATCTAAAATTTCACTGGTAGCTCGGAGTTTTCGTTTGTCGGTTGAAGTTGTTTCAATTTTTAGCAGAAAGCTAACAATCGCAGCCGATAAGAACAAAATGGTAACTTCGCCCAGGGTATCTAATCCACGATAAGTAACAATTACTGCAGTAACAAGATTTGCTGCGCCAACCTCTTTATGTGCTGATTCGGCATAATGCCCGGCTAAACCGTTAAGTTCTGTATTTCCGCTAAAATCAGCAAAAAGATTGAAGAACAGAAATATCAGGCCTAATAGCAAAACAAATATGAAAGCGTTTTTAACCATTTTGTTTCTTTATTTTATTAAGTACATAAAAGAAAATAATCGTAGAAAGGCCACTGCCTATGGCGGCTTCGGTCATGGCAACATCGGGTGCGGCCAGTAGTAAATAAAGAATAGAAGCAAATAAACTTACTGCTCCTGCTGCTATAATGCCAACTACAAGACTTTTATTATGTATGGCAATAATGGCCATAATTAAAATTAAAATCCCGATAATAACTGCTATTAAAAGATTAATCATGTGATTCGTTTTTTAAATCTTCTTTTATTGAAATCGTTTTTTCTTCTTCATTATATTGGTCGGTAACTGTTTTGTCAGATAACGGAACTCCAATAAAATGAGCTGCCCTTGCCAGAACATGGGATGAAACAGGATTGGTAATTAAAATAAATATCATTAATAAAATTAGTTTACCCCACCATTCGGGTGTAATAAGCAATAATCCGATGAGTGAAAGAAAAGTCCCTAAAGTTGATGCTTTGGTTCCTGCCTGAATGCGATTAAATAAATCGGGCATGCGGACCAGCCCTAATGCACCCAAAAAAAGAAAAACGGAGCCCATCAAAACTAAAATTGCACCTATTACTTCTAACATATGATCCATAATTACAATCCCCTTTCCAGATAACGTGAAACAATGATTACGCCCAGGAAGCTGAGCAAGCCGTAAACAATGGCTACATCGAGATAAATTACCCGCGATGCAAAATTTGCAATGAGTGCAATTAGCGCAAGTGAGCTAACTGTCATTACATCAAAGGCGACTAACCTGTCGGCAGCAGCCGGGCCTTTGATAAATCGGTAAAGTGTTAGCAAAATTGCTAACAGCATAATGATTGCTGCTGTAAAAAGAATTTTATTAACCATATATTTTTACTAAATGTTTTTCAAATTTTTGTACAATAGCTTCGGTGGCTTTGTCAATATCTTCGCAACATACGTCAATCCAGTGGATATATAAGGTATCATCTTTAATATCAACCGAAAGGGTTCCGGGAGTAAGTGTAATTGAATTGGCTAAAATCATTCGCCCCATTTTTGATTTTAAAACGGTTTTGGTTTTAACAATCCCCGGATTAATGGGTAAAGACGGAGTAAGCACGCGTTGGGCAACATCAAGATTCGATTTGATTAATTCAATTAAAAATACGAAAAGATAAATCAGCGTATATCCTAAAGATGCGGGTGTAAATTTAAGGTCATCAAAAATTCGTAAATTTGTTCCGAAAAAAAGCGTAATTATTGCTGAAAGAATTAAACCAATGATGATGATTTCTCCACGGAATGAGTTGTTTATTAAAACCCAAACAACCATTAATAGAAGGAAAAGAGCAATATGGTTTTTTATTTTCATGTTCAACATGTATTATTTTATATATTTAGATATTTAGACGTTGTAAAACTACAATACAAATTCATAATTATTATTCACAAACAGCCTTTTATAAAATATAAAATTAGTATAAATTTGAAAGAAGTTTACTATACTAAAATCTATTCATATATAGATTTATATTTATAAAAAAATAGATATATATTTGCAGCCGAAAAGGAGTTGCTTTTTTTATTATTTTTAATTCCTATATGAAATCATTACCCATTACCAAGTGTCTTGAATGTGAGAAAAAGTCTCTTTGTTTTGAGCAGTTAACTGAAGAGGAACTGCGATTAACGAATGAAAATAAAGTGCAAATCCGGTTTAAAAAAGGCGAGATTATTTCCAAGCAAGGCTCGTTTGTTACGCATGTAATGTATTTAAAAGATGGTTTTGCCAAAGTTTATAAAGAAACAGATATTGACAGCAATCTTATTTTAGATATCATTCCGGAAGGAAAATTAATAGGTTTAACCTCCTTATACAATTCGGATAATATTGCCCGTTTTTCAGTTGCTGCATTGACAGATGCTATCATTTGTTCCATTGACCGTAAAGTTATTGAAAAGTTAATTTACAAAAACAATGATTTTGCTAAAACAGTTATTTCTTCATTGAATGAAGAAGCATTGCAGTTTTATGATAAAATGGCCAGCTTAACCCAAAAACAAATGAATGGCAGGGTTGCTGATGCTTTGATTTATTTATCAGAAAGTATTTTCCAATCTAACCATTTTGAAATGATTCTTTCCAGGAAAGATCTTGCAGATTTCACCGGAATGTCGACCATGAGTGTCGTTAGAACGTTAAAAAATTTAAAAAAGGAGGGAATTATTGAAGACGAAAAAGGTAAAATTGATATTAAAAATTTTGAATTATTAAAAAAAATCAGCCAAAGCGGTTAATTTTCAAATTAATAGTTAAAGCTCAAGCTATTTAAAGAAAAAATGAGATTTAAAAATTTATATATATTAATAGATAGAACTATCTTTGTAATCAAAAAAATAATTAGCCTAAATATTTGATTTTTATTGTACTAGTATTTTTATTGAAAATAATGTGTTAAAAAAATAACAGATATTGTAAACAAATAATTACAGAAATAGTTATTATTGATAACAATAAAGCAACCATATTTAATATTTTATTTAAATTTGTTTAATATATCGATTAATGTAATATAACAATCTAATATGTCGAAAGTTATAAAGATTAAAAAAGGTTTAGATATTAAACTTGCCGGATCGGCAGAAAAGATTTTAAAAAAAGCTGAACAAGCAGAGACTTATGCAGTAAAGCCTCAGGATTTTCAGAATATAAGGCCTAAGCTACTGGTTAAGCCCGGAGAAAAAGTAAAAGCCGGAACCCCTTTGTTTTTTGATAAATTTCAACCCGAAGTGCAGTTTACTTCACCTGTTAGTGGTGAAGTAATTGAAATAAACCGTGGCGAGCGAAGGATGATTCTTGAAGTTGTTGTTAAAGCAGATACTCAAATAGAATACGAAAAGTTTGATGTAGGTGATCCAAAAGGCCTTGATCGGGAGAAGATAACTGCTGTTTTACAACAATCGGGTTTGTGGCCTGCTTTGCGACAAAGGCCTTACTCTGTTATTGCCAGAGTTTCAGATATCCCAAAAGCCATTTATATTTCAGCTTTTGATACTGCTCCTTTAGCTCCTGATTTGGATTATATGGTTAAAGAATACGGTGACGAGTTTCAAAAAGGAATTGATGTTTTATCAAAACTTACCGATGGAAAAATTCATTTGAACTTAAATGCTGAATATCCACCAGCATCGACTTTTACCAAAGTAAAGGGTGTTGAATTTCATTATTTTAAAGGCCCGCATCCAGCTGGAAATGTTGGTGTACAAATGAATAAAATTGATCCGATTAATAAAGGTGATGTTGTATGGTATACCTATCCGCAGGAAATCATCATGATTGGACGTTTATTTAGTAAAGGGATTTATGATGCAACAAAGATTATAGCTTT
The DNA here is from genome assembly GCA_964606845.1 of uncultured Bacteroidales bacterium. Classification (GTDB taxonomy): domain Bacteria; phylum Bacteroidota; class Bacteroidia; order Bacteroidales; family UBA12077; genus UBA12077. Next base: position 4,454 of record CAZSIC010000105.1, on the reverse strand, counting down.
AGCAGGTTCTGAAGTTATTCATCCTAAATATTTTAAAATTATTAGTGGAGCCAGTATTGCAAATCTGGTGAAAGATAATCTTACAAAGGATAAGTCTTTACGACACATTAGCGGGAACGTTCTTACAGGTTCCAAAATATTGAAAGAGGGTTATGTGGGGTATTATGACAATATGATTACCGTAATTCCTGAGGGTAATTATTATGAAATGTTTGGATGGGCTAAACCCGGGTTTAACAAATTTAGTGCATCCAGAGCGGTGCTATCATGGCTTATTCCGGGACGTAAATTTAAGTTAGATACTAATATGCATGGAGGCCCAAGAGCTTATGTAATGACGGGCGAATATGAAAAGGTTTTCCCTATGGATATTTATCCCGTACAATTAATTAAAGCCATTATGATTGAAGACATTGATTTAATGGAAAAATTGGGAATTTATGAAGTGGATGAAGAAGATTTTGCCCTTTGCGAATATGTATGTACGTCAAAAACTGAAGTTCAATCGATTATACGAAAAGGACTTGATCTGATGCGAAAAGAAATGAGTTAATTATTGATTGAAATTTTTAGACAAGAAATAATTTTTAACATAAAAATATTTTAATAGTGAATTCATTAAGAAAATTTGTTGATAAAATAAAGCCTCAGTTCGAAAAGGGAGGGAAGTTTGAAAAATTACAATCAACTTTCGAAGCTTTCGAAACCTTTTTATTTGTTCCAAATACGGTAACTACAAGAGGAGCACACATTAGAGATTCCAATGATATGAAACGAACCATGATTATGGTTGTTTTGGCATTGGTTCCATCGCTTCTTTTTGGGATGTGGAATATTGGATTTCATCATTTCCAGGCAACCGGGCAGGAAGCAGGTACTATACTTGACCTGTTTTGGGTTGGTTTTAAAGAAGTGTTTCCAATAATTGTTGTATCGTATGTTACTGGTTTGGGCATTGAGTTTGCATTTGCTCAAATTCGAGGGCATGAGGTGAACGAGGGATTTCTGGTTTCAGGTATGCTGATACCGCTTGTATTGCCGGTAGATATTCCTTTATGGATGGTTGCTGTTGCAACAGCATTTGCCGTAGTTATTGGAAAAGAAGTGTTTGGCGGTACAGGGATGAATATTTTAAATCCTGCACTAACTGCAAGAGCTTTTCTTTTCTTTGCGTATCCATCTTATATGTCGGGTAATGCAGTTTGGACACACGGAATGATGAACGGCGAAGGAATTGTTGACTCATATTCTGGAGCTACTCCACTGGCCGAAGCAGCTGCAGGAAATATTGATAATTTACCCAGTGTTGCAGAAATGTTTTTTGGAACCATTCCCGGCTCAATTGGTGAAACATCTACGCTTGCTGTTTTAATTGGTGCCGCATTGTTGCTTTTTACCGGCATTGGAAGTGCAAGAATTATGATCTCAACTTTTATAGGTGGACTCGTTATGGGTTTGTTGCTTAATATTTTTGCCGTAAATCCATTTATGGAAATACCGGCCTGGGAGCATTTATTGCTTGGCGGATTTGCCTTTGGAGCAGTATTTATGGCTACCGATCCGGTTTCTGCAGCACAAACACCCAAAGGAAAAATTATTTACGGGTTTTTAATTGGATTTTTAGCAATCCTGATCAGAGTGATTAATCCGGCTTATCCCGAAGGCGTGATGCTGGCAATTTTATTAATGAACGTATTTGCTCCTTTAATCGACCATTATGTGCTTGAAGCAAATATGAATAAGAGAATGAAAAGAGCTAAAGTAAATGCAATATAAAATATCAGATAAACTATGAAGTCATTCAGTAATACCTATATTTTTGTTTTTTCTACCATCATGGTTGTTGTGGTTGCTGCAATTCTTTCAATAGCTGCAATGACTCTACAGCCTTTACAAAAGAAAAATGTAGAAATTAATAAAAAAGAAAATATCCTTACATCAATAAATATCGAGAGTACAGCTAAAAATGCTGTTGAACTTTATGATCAATATATTGTAGAAAGTTATGTTGTAGACCATACAGGGAAGGTAAAAGAGGATGTTGATGCATTTGAAGTAGACATGAAAAAAGAGATGGCTAAACCTCTAGAAGAACGAAACTTGCCTGTTTATATTAGTGTAAAAGATGAGGATAAGAAACAATATATTTTTCCCGTTTATGGTAAAGGATTATGGGGACCTGTTTGGGGATATATTTCTTTGGAAAGTAATTTATCCACCATTTATGGAGCTAATTTTAGCCATCAGGGAGAAACGCCCGGACTGGGAGCTGAAATTTCAACCAAAGAATTTCAGGATCAATTTATTGGTAAAGAAATTTTTAACGAAAAAGGCGAGTTTGTTTCTGTTAGAGTAAAAAAAGGATCAGCACAATCAGATTCTAAATATGAAGTAGATGGAATATCGGGAGGAACAATCACCAGCGAAGGTGTTGATGCCATGCTAAACGATTGTTTAAAAAGCTATATTCCTTATTTTGAAAATATAAAAAATCAATAAATAATGGATAAAGAAAGAGAACCTTTATTTTCAGCTAAAAATTTAAAATTACTTCGCGAACCTTTAAACGATAGTAATCCGATTACCGTTCAGGTACTGGGTATTTGTTCAGCACTTGCGATAACCGTGAAATTAAAGCCTTCAATTGTCATGGCATTGTCGGTTGTATTTGTGATGAGTGTTGCAAACGTTGTTATTTCGTTACTGAGAAAATCTATTCCACCCAGAATAAGAATCATTGTTCAGTTGGTAGTAATTGCCTCGTTGGTAATTTTGGTCGATCAGGTATTAAAAGCCTTTTTATTTGATGTGAGTAAACAATTATCCGTTTTTGTGGGATTGATTATTACCAACTGTATTATTATGGGGCGTTTGGAAGCTTTTGCTTTGGCTAATAAACCATGGCCGTCGTTTTTGGATGGTATAGGGAATGCTGCCGGTTATGGTGTTATCCTTATTATTGTTGCTTTTTTTAGAGAATTTTTGGGTTCTGGTACCATTATGGATTACCAGGTTATACCTCAGGGATTTTATAATTTAGGTTACGAAAATAATGGATTTATGATATTGCCACCCATGGCACTTATTGTTGTTGGTCTTATTATCTGGGTTCAGCGATACAAAAACAGAAAATTAATAGAATCGAACTAAGAACTTGAAATCATATAACAAACATGGAAAATTTAATTAACATATTTGTCAAGTCAGTATTTATCGATAACATGATTTTCGCATACTTTTTGGGTATGTGTTCATATCTTGCTGTATCGAAAACTGTAAAAACATCAACGGGCCTTGGCATTGCAGTAATTTTTGTTTTAGGGTTTACTGTCCCCATCGATTATTTAATCCATAACTTTTTATTAAAGGAAGGTGCCCTTACATGGTTAAGCCCCAGGTTTGCCGATGTTGATTTAAGTTTCTTAAGCTTTATCATTTTTATTGCTGTTATTGCATCTATGGTTCAGTTGGTAGAAATGATTATTGAGAAGTTTTCACCAACTTTATACAATTCATTAGGTATATTTTTACCATTAATTGCAGTAAACTGTGCTATCCTTGGAGGATCTTTATTTATGCAGGAGCGCGATTATAACAATATTGCAGAAGCAACAGCATTTGGCTTAGGATCTGGTGTTGGATGGTTTCTTGCTATTGTCGGAATTGCTGCTATTCGCGAAAAAATTAGATATTCGAATGTCCCTGCTCCATTAAGAGGCCTTGGAATAACATTTATTATTACCGGATTAATGGGAATTGCCTTTATGGGATTTATGGGAATAAAATTATAAAAGGATTATTTTAATAAGATAATTTAATATACCAATAGCCTGATACTATTAAAAAAAAGAAAATTAAACGGCTGATTAAAAAATATTAAGAATGATATTACTAACATCACAAACAACGGTTATATTACTTAGTATAGCGGTATTTTTAACTGTTATTCTTGCATTGGTTTTAGTGCTTTTATATGCAAGAAAAAAGCTTACACCTCAGGGGAAAGTAAACCTTACCATTAATGAAGAAGAAGAAATTGAAGTTGACCCTGGAAATACAATTCTTTCAACACTTTCTAATAATGATGTTTATCTTCCATCAGCTTGTGGTGGCGGTGGTACCTGCGGAATGTGTAAATGCCAGGTATTAGAAGGTGGAGGGAGTATTCTGCCGACTGAAACAGGTTTCTTTACCCGTAAAGAACAACAAAATTATTGGCGATTGGGTTGTCAGGTAAAAATCAGGAACGACATGAAAATAAAAGTTCCTGAAGAGGTGATGGGAATTAAGAAGTGGGAGTGCGAAGTTGTTTCAAATAAAAATGTTGCCACATTTATTAAGGAGTTTGTTGTTAAACTACCCGAAGGAGAAATATTGGATTTTAAACCAGGTGGTTATGTTCAGATAGATGTGCCAAAAATAGAAGTAGACTTTAAAGATATTGAAGTGGAAGA
>CAZSIC010000104.1:0-12053 GCA_964606845.1 uncultured Bacteroidales bacterium | reverse complement strand
GAAGGAAATCTTAGTAAATTAGGTGACGGTGTTAAAATTGCCGGAGACAACCGCAACTTCGATTCAAGAAACAGCCAGTTTATTGCTTCATTAGGTATATTCTTTTAAACCTGTTCGTATTTCATCAAAAATTGAAAAAAGTTATTAACAACCACTGCTTTGTGCTAAGCAGTGGTTTTTTTGTGCTTTCCTGATTTACTCCTCCGAAATTGTTAATAAACTCATCATCAAAATATTACTATTTGTCAAAACTTGCATCATAATAATTTGTATTTAAAAATATTTATATAGTTTTGCTCCCGTTTTTGAATATGTTAAATATTAAAATATTGATATTCAAATTATTATTTATTTATTATTGATTATTGTTGTAACAGAACACAAATTTTATGAAACCGTTAAAAATATTTAAATACTTACTGTTATTTATGATCATCTTCTTGGGGGAAATTGCAATCAGTTTTTCTGATAAAGCAACCAATGAAAAAGTGTTTCCTTCAGAAGACAAGCTGCCAGTATCTTTTAGATTAAAAAATGAATTATCTACCTATGAATCGATGCAAGAATTCGATCAACAAATTGAAGTGTTCATGGATAAATGGAATGTTGTTGGAGCTTCGGTTGCTGTTCTAAAAGATGAAAGATTAATTTATGCAAAAGGATTTGGCTATGCCGATAAAGAAAATGAAATTAAGGTAGAACCAAGGCATTTGTTCAGAGTGGCGAGTGTATCAAAACTAATTACAGCAGTTGCTGTAATGAAATTGGTTGAAGAGGGAAAATTAAACCTAAATGATACCGTTTTTGGAGAAAATGGGATTTTAAACAATCCCGAATTTCTAGACATTCAAGATGAAAAGTTTAAATATATAACAGTTGAGCATCTTCTAAGTCATACATCGGGTTTTACAAACAAAACCGGAGACCCAATGTTTATGAATCTACGCATTGCTAAAGAAATGGACGAGGAATTACCCATTTCTAATGAGGTTATTATAAAATATGTGCTTAATCATCGTAAGCTTGATTATATGCCCGGTAAAAAAGCTGTTTATTCAAACCTTGGCTATACTGTGCTGGGATTTGTAATTGAAAAGGTTTCCGAAACAGATTACGAAAATTATGTGACATCTAAAATATTAAACCCGCTAGGTATTTATGATATGCATTTAGGTAGCTCCTTGCCAGCGTTAAAATACAAAAATGAAGTGAAATATTATGGGTTGCATGGTGAAAGAAAAGTGCTATCAAGTTTTGGAAAAGGAGAGAGGGTGCCAAAATACTATGGAGGAAATAATATTGAGAATTTGGGAGCTGCCGGAGGCTGGATCGCTTCTCCTTCAGAGCTAATGAAATTAATCGTTGCTATCGACGGGTTTCCACTAAAAAAAGATATTTTAAATGATTCATCAATTTATAAAATGACAAATCCCGGTAATGGTAAACGCCCTTTTGGCTGGACAGGAACAGATCGGAATGGATTATGGTGGCGTACCGGAACACTTTCAGGAACATCCGTTCTGTTGAAAAGAGATAAAAATGGCATTAGCTGGGTTTTAGTTATGAACACTACTCCTAAGTATGGTGCAAGATTTCCGGTACAAATTAATAAAACAATGATAAAAGGGCTTACAACTGTTCACCATTGGCCAACCTACGATTTGTTTGATTACTATGAACCCAAAAATATCAATCATAAATTGTTCACAAAACGATAATTTTTATTCGAAGCTAAACGATTCTTTTCAACTATTAAATCCGGCTATTAAATTGCCGGATTTAATTTTAACAATCATAAAACAAAGCTTTTTATTGTATATAATTATTATATTTGTTTTTGATAAATTAAAGACAATAATCTATTGCAACAATGTTTATTCATTGCCGTAGAAAAAAGTAAATTGTAAATAAAAAATGGGGATAAAGATTAATAAATCCAATTCAGGAAAAATAAAAAATCATCGAATTGATATACTCAAAAATGTAATTATATTTTCTGAAGTAAAAAAAGAGATATTGAAAAATATCGCAACGTCTCTTGTGGATGTCTATATTGAAAAAGGAAAACCCGTTTTTTTAAAAGGTGATGAATTAAACGCAATGTATATTATTGTTTCCGGAAGTGTTAAAGTACATGATGGAGATCATATTTTTACTACCTTTGGAATAAATGATTTTTTCGGTGAATATTCTCTTATCGATTCATCTGTTAGATCAGCTACAGTTACCGCTACCAAAGATACGCACCTTCTAAGGCTCGACCAGCAAGTTTTTAATAAAATAATGGATAATAATGCAGATCTAGCAAGGGGAGTATTAAAGGCTTTGATCAAAAGGCTTAGAGATAGCAATATATTAGAAGAAAATTTAACCCAAAAAAGCCTCGAAATAGAGCAACAGAAAAATGCCATTGAAAAAAATAAAAAAGAACTTGAAGAATTAAATGCTACAAAAGACAAATTTTTTACCATCATAGCTCACGATCTTAAAAACCCTTTTAATACTGTTATCGGACTTTCTGAATTATTAAAGGAAAGGTATGATACCTATAATGAAGAAAAAATAAAAAATTTTATTGATCAGATTCATAAGTTTTCTAAAAATGCATACCAGTTACTGGAAAATCTCCTTCAATGGGCTAAATCCCAAACCGGCCGTATATCAATAAATATTGAAAAAACAGATATTTTTGGATTAGTTAATGACAACCTTAATTTATTTAGAGGGCAAGCAGAAAATAAAAATATTAAGCTTGTTTCTAACGTGGATATTGGAATGTATGCTTCAATTGACAAAAACATGATAAAAACGGTTATACGCAATCTTATTTCCAATGCCATTAAATATACTCCTAAAGGAGGTGAAGTAGGTGTTAAGGCCATTAAAAAAGATAATTTTGTTTATGTTACCATTTATGACACCGGTGTTGGAATTCCGAAAGAGAATTTGAAGAAAATCTTTAGCTTAGACTCAAGTATTTCAACACAAGGTACAGAAGATGAGTTAGGTACCGGCTTAGGATTAATTATTTCTCAAGAATTTATTAAAAAAAATGGAGGCGAAATAAGTGTGACTAGTGAGGAAAGCAAAGGAAGTGAGTTTACAATTAAACTACCAGTTTATCAAAATTAATTAAATTGAACAACTAAACCATTAATTAAAAATGAAAATTAAATTTATCCAATATACCCTTTTTATATCAACATTACTAATTCTTTCAATAGTAGGCAATCATGCGTTTTCTCAAAATTATCTTGGAATTGAAGTTAAAATGGGAATAATTAATGGATCCCCAAAAGATGGAGAAGTAAAATTGTATGAGAACGGTCGTTTAGTTGAAACTTATATTTCCGACCGGTCTGGTAGAATAAATGTCGACCTGGATTTAAATAAAGACTATATTCTGGAATTCAGTAAAGAAGGATACCTAACAAAAAAAATCAATATTAACACAGAAATGCCGGATGAGTATCTAGACAACCGATTTCCGCCTCTTGGGTTTGCTGTTGACCTGTTTCAGCAGTACGACGAAGTAAATACGGTAGTTTTTACACAACCGGTTGGTGTTATTAAGTTTTATGAGCAAATTGGTGATTTTGATTATGATGTAGATTATTCGCGCGAAGTTCGTTCAAAAATAGATAAAGCTGAAAAAGAGTTACAAGATGCTCATAAACAGCATTTAGAAGACGTAAAAAATGAAAAGAAAGCAGCAGAAGAAGCTGAAAGACAAAGAATTATTGAAGAGCAAAAAGCCGCTGCCGAAGCACGCCGTAAAGCAGAAGAGGAAGCTAAAAGAAAAGCTGCTGAAGAAAAAGCCAGGTTAGCTCAGCTTGAAAAAGAAAGAGCCGAACAGCAAAGAAAAAAAGAGGAAGCCAGAAAAGAAGCAGAAAGAATACGTCAACAACAAATCGCCGACTCTTTAAAACAAGTGGCCGAAGAAAAAGCACGCAAAGAAGCCGAAGAAGAGGCACTGCGAAAAGCAGCCCAACAGGCAAGGCAAAAAGCTGAAGCCGACTCATTAAAACGTGTCGAAGAGGAAAAAGCACGTATTGAAGCTGAACGCAAAGCACAACAAGAAGCCAAAGAAAAGGAAGAAGCAGAAAAAAGAAGAAAAGAAGAGGAAGCTCGTAAAGAGGCAGAAAAAATAAGACAAAAACAAATGGCTGACTCGTTAAAGCAAGTGGCCGAAGAAAAAGCCCGCAAAGAAGCCGAGGAAGAGGCACGGCTAAAAGCAGCCCAACAGGTAAGGCAAAAAGCTGAAGCCGACTCATTAAAACGTGTCGAAGAGGAAAAAGCACGTATTGAAGCTGAACGCAAAGCACAACAAGAAGCCAAAGAAAAGGAAGAAGCAGAAAAAAGAAGAAAAGAAGAGGAAGCTCGTAAAGAGGCAGAAAAAATAAGACAAAAACAAATGGCTGACTCGTTAAAGCAAGTGGCCGAAGAAAAAGCCCGCAAAGAAGCCGAGGAAGAGGCACGGCTAAAAGCAGCCCAACAGGCAGGACAAAAAGCTGAAGCCGACTCATTAAAACGTGTCGAAGAGGAAAAAGCACGCATCGAAGCTGAACGCAAAGCACAACAACTAACTAAAGAAAAAGAGGAAGCCGAAAAAAGACGCAAAGAAGAAGAAGCCAGACTAGCCTTACTTAAAGAACAAAAAGAAGCCCAAAAGGCAGAAGAAAAGAGGCTTGCCGAAGAAAGGCGCAAAGCCGAAGAACAAGCTAAAATAGAGGCAGAGATTGAACAGCAAAAAAGGATACAAAAAGATATCGAGGAACGAAGAAAAAAGGCTGTTGCGGAAAAATTAATGCAAAGGCAGGCAAGTCAAAATGTAGCAGACAAGTTATCTGAATTAAAAAAAGATTATCCTTTAGGAACAACTGTTGAAGATATGGAAAAATACGGAATGAAAATTATCCGAACCGTTGTTGTTGAAGATCGAAAAATAAAAGTTTATTTAAAAGTAACACATCCCTGGGGTGAAACATTTTATTTCAAAAATTCACAAAATATTTCAAACCATCTTTATGAGATTGAATTAAGCAAATTATAAAAACTAATATGAAGGATTATAAAAAATATTACATCATTCCGGCAACTCCCGAAGAAATTTTTATTGCACTTACCAATCCGTTTACAATAGAATTGTGGTCTGGATATAAAGCAATTATGGATGATAAGGAAGGTACCGAATTTTCTTTGTGGGAGGGTGATATCTCCGGTAAAAATTTAGAAATTACTAAAGATAAGAAAATTATGCAGGAATGGTACTTTGGCGAGCAGGAAGAAAAATCAGTAGTTACCATTAAAATTTTTGAACACAAAAAGGGAGTGCAGGTGGAACTTGTACATACCAACATTCCTGATGAAATATACGATAATATTACAGAAGGCTGGAATGAATACTACTTTGGAGCTCTACAAGAATTCTTTGAAGAAAAATAAGCTTATTTTTTAACCTATATTAAACTTTTTTCATGAATCGATTCTCAATAACACTCTTTCTTCTTTTATTGCTTTCATCTACGTTATTTGCTCAGGAAAAATCTCAAAATATTAATCCTGAGGTGGAAAACTTGATTTCACAGCTCAATAACACCGAAGAATACGGTGTGAAAGCCCAAATTTATAAAAATATAATCGAAAAAAGTTACCCAGATAACCTGGATCAGGTATTCCACTATTCAAAAGAGTTATTATTAAATGCAGAACAATCAAAAGATAATGTTTCCATTGGATATGCCAATTTCTACCTGGGTAAATATTATTATGACAATGATGATTTTGAAAATGCTTTGAACTATTTTTCAAAGGCTTCAGAAATTTATAATGGATTGAATGACAATAATATGATGGCCGAAATTCATTACAACCTTGGATTGGCGAATCAATACCTAAACCATTATGACGAAGCGCTGGAAAATTACCAAAAATCGGTTGAAATTTTTTTATTATTGGGAAATGAAAAAAAAGTGGCATACAATTACCAGGTTATTGGCACTTTATATAATGATATAGAGAAATACTCCTTAGCACTCTTTTACTACGAAAAAGCAATTGAAATTTATAAGGAAAAAGGAAATCGCTCCAAAGTTGCAGCAATATTACAAAATATTGGTGTTTTGCATTATAATTGGGATAATTATCCTCAATCGCTTGATTATTATAATCAATCATTGGCAATTTATAACGATTTAAAAGATAAAAACGGGATAGGCACTTCGTACAGCAATATTGGATTAATTTACGAACAAAACGAAAATTACCAAAAAGCGCTTGAGTATTATCAAAAAGCGCTTATAGTATTCGAAGAGCTGGATTATAAACCTGCCCTGGTATATATTTTTTACAACCTGGGCTCTATTTATAAAAACCTGGGAGACATTGCTAAATCTATCGAATATTTTAATAAAAGCTTATCACTGTCTGAAAAGCACGCTTTACGAGATTATATTGCCTATAATTATGAAGCCTTATCGGGAATATACGAAGAAAATGGTAATTTATCACGCGCTTTCGATTATTACAAAAAATATGTTGAAATCGAAAAATCTATATTAAACGACGAAAAAATCAATCAAATAGAAAAGCTGGAAAGTAAATTTTTAAGTGAACAACAAGCTAAAGAAATAGAGTTTTTAAAACTCGACCAGGAATTAAAAGAAGCAGAATTGTCCAAAAAAGATGCACAGAATAAAATGCTTATCCTCACATCTGTATTGGTAATTATAATTGCTTTTATATTACTTTTTTACAATCGTTTGCAGCGAAAAAGTGAATCACAGCTGAAAACAGAAATCAACCAACATAAAAAAACCGGAAAAGAATTAAACAATATTAAAAAAGAGCTTGAAGAAAGGGTTCAGGAGCGAACAGCAAAGCTCGAAGAAGCAAATCAAAAATTGCTGGATGAAATACAAGGGCATAAACAAACCATGGAAAGCCTTCGTGTTGCTAAAGAAAAAGCCGAAGAAGCTGATCGTCTAAAATCGAACTTTTTGGCGAATATGTCGCATGAAATTCGAACGCCAATGAATGCAGTTAGAGGCTATTCTCAAATGTTGGCTTTCGACAATCTGCAAAAAAACAAACGCTTCGATTTTATTAAAAAAATAGAAGAAGGCTGCTCTTCACTTACCAGCTTAATTGATGATATTATTGATTTTGCTCAAATCGAATCGGGCGAAATTAAAATTGAACACAAAGCGTTTAATCCACATCCTATAATGGAATTTTTACACGACCATTATACTGCGGAGTTAATTAAACAAAAAAAGGATAATATCAACTTTTTTTATGCCAATGAAAATATCGAAAATGAGCTGAAAATATATACGGACCCTTCCAGAATGAAGCAAATTTTAGCCGCATTAATAGATAATGCCATTAAATTCACCCATCAAGGCAGAATTGAGTTCGGGTTTACTCATCCATCCGAAGACAAAATTCAATTTTATGTAAAAGATACAGGCATTGGATTAGATGATAAGTATCAAGATCTTATTTTTGAAAGATTCAGACAAATTGATGAAGGAGCAACGAAAAAATACGATGGCTCAGGAATAGGACTCTCCGTTGCTAAAAATCTTACTCAAATGTTAGATGGTAAAATATGGGTAGAATCGACATTAGGAAAAGGATCGACATTTTATGTTCAATTACCTCATAAAAGTGAAAAAATAGATACGGAATTTACTAAATCTTCCACTTTTAACTGGAAAGATAAAAATATACTGGTAGCTGAGGATAAAAAGATCAATTTCGACATTATCAGCGAAACCCTGAGCATAACCAATGCCAATCTTATTTGGGTAAAAAACGGCAAAGAAGCCATTGAAAAAGTGCAATCTGAGCATATCGACCTGATATTGATGGATATTCAAATGCCTGTAATGGACGGATACGAAACCACAAAACAGATTAAAAAAATTAAAGCAGAAATTCCAATTATTGCCCAAACAGCTTATGCCTTACCACAAGATAGCTATAAATGTATAGATGCCGGTTGCGACGATTATATTGCTAAACCAATTTCTCTCGATTTGTTTTTAAATAAAATCAATCGGTTTTTGTCCTAAAGCATATTATTGAATTGCTTTTCGCAATTTGGCTAATTTGGTTAATAAATCTTCCAGATAATTGAGGTGTAGCATATTGGCTCCATCGGATTTTGCATTTTCAGGCTCAGGGTGGGTTTCAATAAAAATACCGTCAACACCCACAGCAATTCCTGCTTTTGCAACGGTTTCAATCAGTTCTGGTTTTCCTCCGGTTACTCCCGAAAACTGGTTAGGTTGTTGCAAACTATGTGTAATATCCAATACTACGGGATATCCAAACTGTTGCATTTGGGGTATTCCCCGGTAATCAATAATTAAATCCTGGTAACCAAACATCGTACCACGGTCGGTTAACATTACCTTTTCATTGCCTGACTCAACTATTTTGTCAACAGCAAATTTCATCGATACAGGAGATAAAAATTGTCCTTTTTTTATATTCACAACCTTACCTGTTTTGGCTGCTGCAACCAGCAAATCGGTTTGCCGGCAAAGAAAAGCAGGAATCTGTAAAATATCAACATATTGGGCTGCCATTTCAGCTTCTTCGGCTGAATGAATGTCGGTAACCACAGGTATATTTAACTGTTCCCTAACTTTGCCTAAAATTTTTAAAGCTTTCTCATCGCCAATGCCGGTAAATGAGTCAATACGGGAGCGATTGGCCTTACGGTACGATGCTTTAAAAATATACGGTATTTTAAGCTCACCAGTTATTTTTATAACTTTTTCTGCAATACAGAAAATCATTTCTTCGCTTTCAACAACACAAGGGCCGGCCATTAAAAAAAACTGATTCGAGTCTGTATATTTTATATTGGGAATCATTTTTACCATGATGCAAAATTTTTAATTTAATTGAGTAAGTAAAATTAATAATTATATTTCCCTTTCCAGAGATTTTTTAATCGATTTAACAATTCTGATTCTTTCGCATTTTTTTGAGGCTTATAAATAAGTGTATTTCTTAGTTGATCGGGTAAAAAATCGTCCTGAACAAAATTGCCTTCATAGCTGTGCGCATATTTATAATTTTCCCCATAACCCAAATTTTTCATCAGTTTGGTGGGTGCATTTCTGATGTGTAAAGGCACAGGTAAATCGCCTTTTTCTTTAACCCATTGTTGGGCATCGTTAATGGCTTGGTAGGCCGAATTGCTTTTGGCCGATGTCGCCAGATAAATGGTTACTTCTGATAGAATTATACGAGATTCGGGCCATCCAATTTTATTCACTGCATCAAAACCACTGTTAGCCAATAATAAAGCATTCGGGTTAGCCAGTCCGATATCTTCAGCAGCCAGAATTAACAAACGGCGGGCAATAAATTTGGGGTCTTCGCCACCTTCAATCATTCGCGCAAGCCAGTAAACAGCGGCATTGGGATCGCTTCCGCGAACAGATTTTATAAAAGCAGAAATAATATCATAATGTTGCTCACCACTTTTATCATACGTAGCGATATTCTCTTGCAGGATTTCTACCACAATTTTATTATCAATCCTGATTTTTTTATCACGATATTTTGCTTTTTCAGTATTGATAACCAATTCGAGAATATTATATAGTTTACGCGCATCACCACCCGAATAACGAAGCAGTGATTCATATTCGGCAATTTCAATGGGAAATTGTTTTAAATAGGTGTCATTTTTGATCGCTCGCTCAACAAGCGTTGTTAAATCTTCTTTCTCAAGAGGTTTAAGTACATATACCTGGCAACGGGAAAGGAGAGGAGAGATTACCTCAAAAGAAGGGTTTTCAGTGGTAGCTCCGATTAAAATGAAGGTTCCCTGCTCAACGGCTGATAATAATGAATCTTGTTGTGATTTATTAAATCTGTGAATCTCATCGATAAATAGAACAGGGTTCGGCGCATCAAAAAATTGTTGTTTTTTTGCTTTCTCGATGGTTTCACGAACATCCTTAACGCCAGAATGTACTGCACTTAAAGTAAAAAAAGGGCGTTGTTGCTGGTTGGCAATAATTTTGGCCAGTGTAGTTTTACCAACACCCGGAGGCCCCCACAAAATAAATGAGGGGATATTTCCCGATTCAATCGCTTTTCTTAAAATTGCATTTTCGCCTACCAAATGTTCCTGCCCGATATATTCATCAAGCGTTTTGGGTCGCATCCGGTCGGCAAGTGGTTGGTTTATGGCCATAAATAAAAAATTCTTATTTTTGGATTAATTTTTGAAAGATAGATTGATCGTAAACATTTTTACTTATTAAGCGTAAAACATATATATTTTAACTACAAAAATAAACTTTTTTAATCGTTATTTTTACGAAACATACTAAAACCTAATAACTATGAAAAAAAACAGTTCCCTTAAAATGATTGCATTTTCTTTAGTGCTTTTCTTTACTACACCTGCTTTTGCACAGTTTAGCCAGGTAGGCGCTTTTATGACAGGAAGTGCCGAAGATGCTGAAAAACTATTTGAGGCCTACATATCGCCCTATGCCAATGGTATAGGAGCCGGATTAAGTGCCGGATGGTATAATACAGCCAAATCACATAAATTAGGAGGGTTTGATGTAACAGTTACCTTAAATACTGCTATCATACCATCGGCAGACAAATCATTCGATCCTACTACTTTAGGTTTGGGTGAAGGTAGCTCTCTTATTTCAAGAGTAGATTATTCTAATAATGAATCTCCTACAGCAGCTGGAAAAAAAGAGACTGGAACACAGGTTACTTATTATACAGAATTACCCATTGCTGGCGAAACAGAATTGGCTTCTTTTAATTTACCTAAAGGCTCAGGATTTGGTTATACCCCAACACCAATGATTCAGCTTGGCCTTGGAACGGTAAAAGAAACAGATGTTATTGTACGTTACTCTCCTGAATTGAGTATTGGAAGTGGCGGAAAAGTTGGCTTGTGGGGAGTAGGTATTAAACATGGTATCAAACAGTGGATTCCTGCCCTGAAAAGGTTACCCGTTTTAGAAATGTCTGTTATGGGTGGTTATACAAGTCTTACATCAACTACAGATATTAATTTTATGCCTTCTTTTTATAATGATTTTTCAGGCAATGTAAATGTTTTGCCTTATGAAGAGAGTTTTTATTCTGACCAGCAAATGCTTTTAGATGTAAGCAATATCACAGCTAATTTCTTAGTATCTGCTAATTTACCTATCATTTGCATTTACGGAGGTGTTGGCATCAGTTCAAGTACAACAAATTTAAAACTAGCCGGATATTATCCTTTTCCTGAGCTACAAGGAAATCAGATAGTGGTTGACTATGATACTGCTGTTGAAGATCCAATAGATATTTCCATTGAAAGTAAAGACGGAAGTGTAACCAAGCCAAGGTTAAATGCTGGTTTTAGATTAAAATTTGCAGTTGTAACGCTACATTTTGATTATACTTATGCAGATTATTCTATTGCCACTGCTGGTTTAGGTGTTACTTTACGATAATATGTTAAATATTTCGATAAACAAAAACCCGCGAAATTTCTTCAGCGGGTTTTTGTTATGCTTTAAAATACATGTATTACTTAGAATATCCGGTAATATCAGTAGCAATTTTTAGCACTTTAACCGGGTTGCCATCTTCATCCAGAATGGGAGTATAAGTGGCCACAAAAACATATTCTTTGCCTTCAAACTCAACCTTTTCAGTTTCTTTTTTGGCTATTCCGTTTCGTAAATCATTCCAGAAGTGTTCATTTTCTTTCAGTTGAGCTTTTGTAAGCTTCATATTATCGGTATGATGTGTACCTACAAGTTGATCTCTGGTAGTACCCACTAATTGTAAATAGTTATCATTTACTGAAATGATGTGCCCTTCCAAATCATACTCTATCACCAGGTTAGCACGGTTCAGTGCATCTAATAATCCTTGCATTTCTGCACTTCTTCGGGCTGCCTCTTCCTGGGTTGCCTGAAGCTCTTCCATATTTTGTCGCATTTCTTCTTCCTGTGCAGCCATCTCTTCACTTTGCTGCTGCGATTGTTCCAGCAACTGAT
>CAZSIC010000103.1:0-12077 GCA_964606845.1 uncultured Bacteroidales bacterium | reverse complement strand
CATTTATCGTCAGCATTCGGTCGTTCCTCCCTCGCAATGACACTTGTTGTTTTTTGTTTGGAACTATGTTTTAAAAACATTATGTTTGTAGTGCATAATATTAGCAAAGATGAATTTTTTAAATCGAAAAGATGAAATTGTAAGGTTAAATCGCACTTTTGGTACTAATCAGTCAAAATTAGTAGTTGTATATGGCCGGCGCCGGCTAGGTAAAACGCGCTTATTGCAGCAAGTTTTGAAAAAAGATGATATTTATTTTATTGCCGACCAACGTGAAAGCGCTATACAGATTGAATCTTTTGCACGCCTTATTGCTGCCAAAATCGAAGCCTTCGATAAAGTTACTTATCCCGACTGGGAAAGTCTTTTTATATCGCTTAGTAAAAGAATTAAAAAAGGTATTACCGTATTTATTGATGAATTTCCCTATCTCGTAAAAAATGCTCCTGCCTTGCCCAGTATTATACAAAAGTTTGTAGACAGCAGGGAATCTCTTGGTTTTCATTTGGTTTTGTGTGGTTCGTCTCAACAAATGATGCAAAAAATGGTTATCGACCATAGTTCGCCATTATATGGACGAGCCGATGAAATTATAAAAATAGCACCGATGAGTGTTTATTGGATAAAACAAGCATTAAATTGTTCTTATGCAGAAGCCATTGAAGAGTTTAGCGTTTTTGGGGGTGTACCCAGATATTGGGAGATTAGAAATGAAGCATCATCGTTGAAAGAGGCTATTACTCGTCAGATTTTTAATATTCACGGTTTACTGCACGAAGAACCCCAGAGATTATTTCTTGATGATACCCGGGATGCTGTGCAAATGCATACACTTATTTCGGTTATTGCCACAGGTGCTCATCGATTGAGCGAAATATCCTCACGCCTTGGTAAACCGGCCACACAACTCAACCGGCCATTACAAAAATTAATTGAACTGGGTTATATTAAAAGGGAAATCCCATGGAATTTATCAATTCGTAATACCAAAAAAACACTATATAAAATTAACGACCCCTTTATACATTTTTATTATCGCTATGTTATTCCGCATAAAACTTCACTTGAACTGGGATATATCGATCAAATTTATCGAAATGTATTTCAAAAAACGTTTTCCGACTTTTCTTCTGAAGCATGGGAAGAGATGTGCAGAAGAGCTATTCCCGGTTTGTTTGGAAAAAACATTTTTGAACCGGGTTCCAGATGGTGGGGTACTGGTATCAACAAACAGCCCATAGAAATTGATATTGTAGCACAATCTTTTGATAAAGAAAAGATTCTCATTGGTGAAGCCAAATGGCCATCGAACAGGAATATACCGGCAGTGCTAAGGCAGCTTGAACAAAGAGCTGGAGAACTTCCGTTTACTCAAGGTAAAAAGGTAATTTTAGCACTTTTCCTAAAAGAAAAACCACAAAAAGACATTCCTTCAAATGTTCTGGTATTTACTCCCGAAGATATTGTCAATGCGAATGTTTAAATAAACCGGTTGTTTCGTTTGAACCTTTAATACCACAGCATATTTATTGCTTCATGATTTCGGCTTGACATTATTTTATTTTTATAATAATATCGCCCCAACGATAGGGGCTTTTTTTTGCTGTTATCTACCATGTTACCATAATGTTGTCACTACGCGACTGATCTATTCTGGAGTTGCAGATTAATTGTTACAAACACTTATTATTTCTTGCAGTCATCTTGTTCTTGCTGGTGGGGACATTTTGTTCGTGTCTTTTCAAACAAATAAAAACAAAAAGCCAGGCGATTAAACTTGGACTTTATCTAAAAATTTTCTTTCGCTTTTCATGGTTTGTCGTACCGACAGCATGTCGGCGCTAGCGGGGGATAAATTTGGCTGCAGGTCTGTGGTTAAAAAAAGTATCGCCACTACCTTCGGCAGGCAGGCCTACGGTACTTTTAGAATGTACACTGGACATTCTTGACGGCCTGTGGTAACACTGTGCGTAGGATTTAAACCGGATCGCCGGCTTCCAGCCGGTTACCGCCAGGATGGCGGTGATCCTTGGTTCAATACCCTCGCAGCGGTTTTTTTAGCCTCTGCGTGTTTTTGAGACACACCGAGCCTCTCTAAAAAAAAAGAACAGCATATTCATTGGTCAATCCAAGAGAACCTTCTATCAAAAAATGCAAAATCCTGTTCAAAAGTCATTGTCAAAATGGGCTGTTCCTATTATCTTTATGGCATTAAAATGAACCATCTTACAAAACCATGACCATGAAAAAATTTTTTATCGCACTCATCGGGTTATTGGGCTTTATTCCACTTTTAGCCAATAGTCAGCAGGATAACGGAGTAAACACCGACAGCCTTCAGCAAATCATTCAAACCACGAATGACGATGCACAAAAATTCGAAGCCCTCCTGGAGCTTCATAAAGCCCTAAAAGCGGAGGAGCCCCAAAAAGCAGAAACGTATGCCAACGAAGCATTGGAGCTTGCCCAAAAAATGGGCGATGAACTAAGGGAAGCAAAGGTGAAAAAAGAAACCAGCAAAGCACTCCTGGCCAACTACCAGTTTGAGCAGTTTGATTCCATTGTTCATACCATCATCCCGGTTTTTGAAGCCCATAACGAAACTGAACTCCTGGGCGATTGTTACAACAACCTGGGATCAAGTCAATTCTACAGAGGAAATGTGTTGAAAGCAGAAGAATATTATCACCAGGCCTTAGAACTTTATGATCCCGATTCATGGCTCTGGGCATCTACACGCCTTAACACGGTTTTTCTGATGCAGACACAGGGCAGGGACTCAGAGGCTTTGCCCATATTACTGAAACTCACCAAAAGATTTAAAGCACTGGGAGATGAATACAACTATGCGCAGTGCCTGGTTACGCTGGCATCAGCATATGAAAATCAGGGAGATTATGAAAAATCGAGGGAATATAATCTGCAATATATTGAAAAATGCAAAGCCATAGGTTATACTGATGGTCCCGCCGGTGCATACCACAACCTGGCGAACCTGGCCTCCAAACAGGGAAATCATCAGAAAGCTCTGGATTATGCCCTTAAGGCCGTAGAAGGGTTCAATAAGCCACAAACCGTATGGAACAAAGCATCTTCTATGGTAACCCTGGGTATTATCTACCATCGGTTAGGAGAGTTGGATAAAGCCCTGCAAACCAATGAAGAAATTTTGACCATCTGCAGAGAAAAGGGAATAAACAGCTTCCTTTCGGAAGTGTACAATAATAACAGCAATATTTACCTGGAGAAGGGTGCCTATAAAACGGCTTTAGCATGGGCCAATAAATCCCTGCAGGAAGCAAAAAAGCACCAGGAAATCGACATGATCCGGGATGCCAGTTATAATCTTTACGAAGGCAGCAAAGCATTGGGAAGAACCGAAGATGCGCTGGGGTACCATGAAATGCACCATCAGTATAAAGACAGCATACAGGAAAAGCAAAACAGCAAGGCTATCCGGGATTTGAAAGAGAACTTTGAAATTACCATCAGAGAATACGAAAATCAGCAATTAAAACAGGAAAATCAGCTTAATGAGCTGAAAATAGAACAGCAAAACACAAAATTATGGGTAATAGCCATTATCCTGCTACTGGTGATTACCGTTGTTCTGGTACTTATTTTGCTCAACAAAAAATTACGCACCAAAAACCGGATCATTTCAGCGCAGCGAGGTGAGCTGCAGAAAACCAACCAGTTAAAAGACAATATGTTTTCTATCATTGCCCATGATTTACGCGGTCCGGTAGGAACACTCAGGGGAATGCTTGAATTTCTGGATGTTGATTCTGCCAGGGAAGATAAAGAAAGATATGATGAGATTCTCGAAACGGTAAAAGACTCCGCTTCTTCCACCTATGCGTTATTGGAAAACCTGCTTACCTGGGCCCGACAGCAAAAGAATGAAATCAGCTTCGAGCCAAAACCGGCCAATCTTTCCGAACTGGTGAATGAGATTATGCAATTGAAGCAACCTGCTGCCGAAAGTAAAAAGATACAATTGAACCATACCCTTAATAATGACCTGGAAGGTATATTCGATAAAAATATGATCCGCCTGGTGATTCGTAATCTCGTGGACAATGCCATTAAATTCACTCCGGAAGGAGGTAAGATTGATATACTGGGAGAAATAAAGGAGGGAAAAGTACAAATCGCAGTAGCCGATTCGGGTGTGGGTATTAGTGAAGAGGTAAGAGCTAAAATATTTGATAAATACCAGCTTTACAGTTCAAAGGGAACAAAGAATGAACGAGGCTCCGGTTTGGGACTCAAGCTCTGTCATGAATTTGTTCAAAAGCATGCAGGCGAAATTGAGGTGGAAAGTGAATTCGGAAAAGGTAGCAAGTTTATATTTACCCTGCCCAGGAATTAAAAGCTTCTTAAGTGTATGAGTCATGGAGTGTTTTAAAGACATATGGAGATTTTCTTTATTCACTCCTGCGTCATCGCGAGCCCCCTCTCTCTCCAGTGTCATTGCGAGCGAAGCGAAGCAACCGAAATTGCGTAAGCAATGAGCTCAGCGAAGCTAATCTTTTATTTTCAAGGTACCCTTTAAAGATTCCTTCGTCGTCCCGATTACTATCGGGACTCCTCGGAATGACACTTGTTATTTTTTTAAAGCTTTTATGGTTTGGTTTATCGAAAACTACCCGGAAAGTGTAGAACGGTGTTAAATTTATGATGTTGAATACATGATATTTCTCGCCTGCCTTTGTTAGGATGCGAGGGCTTCATAACACTGTGCCTTGTTATTCCCGGATCGCCGGCTTCCAGCCGGTTACCGCCAGGATGGCGGTGATCCTTTGTGGTGTAGTTTAATATTTCTTATGCAATTTGTGCAAAAGATATCGCTGCGAGCGCTGCGTGATACTTTTTCGTGGCGTCCGCTGCGTGAAACAAATTGACAAAATCTTTTTTAAAAACAGATGTTACAGCCTTTATGGTTTGGTTTATCGAAAACTACCCGTAAGTACCTATAAAAACATTTTTCTTTCTTCCACCCCCTAAATCCTTCTGTTAGGGGACAATATCCCGCAAAAAGTAAACTATTACTGTTCTCCCTCAAGGGAGAAAACAAGAGGGTGAAAAAAACTAATTTTTTTACAATACCCTGCCAGCGGTTTTTATGTCTCTACGCGTTGAATTTAAACCGGATCGCCGGCTTCCAGAAGGTTACCGCCAGGATGGCGGTGATCCTTGGTTCAATACCCTGCCAGCGGTTTTTAGCCTCTGCGTGTTTTTGAAACACACCGAGTCTTAAAAAAAGAGCCCTCGTGAGAGCTCCCTGATTTAAATAAATATTTTTTTATTTCTTTTTAGAACCATCCCGATTCTTCAATCTCGAAAGAGGTAAATCCAATTTCGTTACCATCAGCAAAGATATAAACATCATAACTACCAGGGATCAAGGTTCCATTGTTATCCCAGAAAATGGTAATATCCATTTTTTCATTCATATAATCAACCGGCCTTTTAGCAGAAAAAACAATCTCCTGGCCCTGGTATTCAAATAAATCATCTTCCGATTTGGCCAAAATATAATCATCCGGCCCTGCTATTCGCACATAAAAAACTCTTTCTCCGGGGTCGGCAAGCACATTCTCCTTGATCGTAAAATCAACCCTGATTTTTTCTATTTTGTTAATTCGGTTATTCTCTTTCCCTCTTCTGTTAAGTGGTAATGCACGAACATTTTCGGTACGTAAAACACTGGCCATTTCAACTTTTCCGGAAAGGTCTTTATTCTGTTCTTCCAGCTCGTTTTTGGTCGAAACCACCTGGTTAAATTCGTTTTTTACTTTTATATTTTCTGCCACCAGCGCCTGGTTGATTGTGTTCAGCGAATCGATTTGGCGAACATAGCTTTTGGCCACTTTTCGTAAGGTACCCAACTCATCTTGCAGCTTTTTTATCCTGGCATAGTTGGTAGCTTTTACCGTTTTTATTTCAGCCAGCAGGTCATCAATTTTTTCCTGCTCGCTTATTAAACGCGCATTTAATGTGTCGTTATCGGTCATCAACGAATCGTATTCATCACGCAATTGAAGCAGATGCGTTTGTAAAGAATCTTTTTCGGCAGTTAATGCTGTTTCAATTTTTTTGGTAGTACTCATTTGGTTGATGTACAAAAAGGTTACAACCCCCAAAAGTGCAATCAATAACCACAGAATAAATTTTAAATTTTTATTCGTTTTCTTTGGTGAAACCGGTGCGTGGTGATCATTTTTCTGTTGTTTATTTTCTTCGTTTTGATTTTTGTTTTGCTCTTCCATTTTTAACTTAGGTTTGTTGGGTTTACTAATTTGATAGGCAAAGGTATATTATATTTTCAATTTCTACAATATCGCTATTCCATAATTTCCTGTACCGATTGTAAATAATAACCGCCTTTTACCACAATTTTTTGATCAAAAAGCGGCTTGGGCGGATCAATAATTTCAGCCCATCCATCTTTTACCCTTCCCTTATTTACCTGTACTTTAGTATATTGGTTGTTGTTTTCAATAAATACCATCGACTCTTCTTCGTTTCCCATCACAGCTTCTTCTGGTAACGCATATACTGTTCTTTCGTTGGCTAATAGCTGGGCCTCAATAAACATTCCTGTTTTTATTTCCCTGTTTTTATTATTGATGTTGGCAAAAACTCGAACTGTTCCGTTTTCATTGATTTTATTACCAACTCGCTCAATCCTGGTTTCAAAATTTTTGTCGGTGTTTAATGTTTTAAAAACGATTTTTTGGCCAGTTTTTATATGTATAAGATCTTTTTCTAAAACGTTAAGAGTCAAAATTAATTGTTTGTCATTTACAATTTCAAAAATGTAAGTATCAGGCGAAATATACATTCCACTGTTCCCGTGGGCAGAGGTAATGACACCATTTATAGGGGCTTTTAGCGAAAAATGCTGTTCAAAATTACCCTTTTCGATGCTTTCTGTATCAAACCCTAAAATTTCGATGCTGGTTTTTAGTGATTTATATTTTGCTTCGGCAGATAAATAATCCGCTTTGGCCTGCTGCATACTTTTTATCGATGCTGCATTTTCTACGGTAAGCTCTCCCTGCCTTTTATATTCTTCGTAATGGTAGTCTTTCCGCGCTTTGGCTTCCATAAATTGCTGTTGTAAATCAATAAAATCGGGATGTTGAAGGGTAGCCAATACATCTCCTTTGGTTACATTGTCGCCTGTATAATAGTTAATTTGTTTAATAAAACCTCCCATTGCAGGCGAAACATTCGCTTTATTTTGGGGTAATGCATCTGCCTTTCCGGTACATGAAATTACATCAGCAATTTCACGCTGCTCCAGCTTTCCTGTTTTAATACCGGCTCGTTCCATTTGTGGTTGGGTAAGCTCAATACTTTCTTGCACTGCAGATTCTAACGGTTTTTTTTCAGCTGCGACTTCCTCTTTGTTGTTCGTGCAGGCTGTCAAAACGATTGCAAATACGATTATATATAATGTTCTCATGATATAATTATTTATTGGGTATAAAATTCCAGTTTTATGGCTGTTCTATTATATTCATAAAGGGTTTCCAGGTAACCCAGGTTAATTTCCTGAGCCACTTTTATACTTTGTAAAAACTCTATATAGTTAATCTCTTCTTTCTCAAACTTCGATGTGGCTGTTTTTCTTAATATGTGTGCTTTTTTAAGGGCACTTTCGTGATAATAGAGCAAATCATTCTGAATTTGGTCGAGCTGCAGCACCAGGTTTTCGATTTCTTTCTCCAGGTTGAATTTTTGATATTCGAAGTTATTTTGTGCTTTTTGTGCTTCGATTTTTGCTTCCTGTACGTTGGCATTTTGTGGTAAAAACCAAATGGGCATACTCAGGCCGATACTCCATCCGGTAAATCCATCTACCTGGTCAATTTGCTGATTAAAATATCCGGCTGATATTTCAGGGAAGTAACGCGATCGCTCCATGTTATATTTCGCATTTTCTATGCGATACATATTTTCGTAATAGTCAAGCAACACTGATTTGCTAAAACGTTCGTTGGGATTGGTAGCCGGAGGCAATTCATAAATCGACAAACTGTCATTTTCGGGCAGCAGGTTGCCATCGATATGTATGATTTGTTTTAACTTATTTTCGGCAATAATTAACTGCTCGGTAATTTTTAGCAGCTCATTTTTGGTAGACGCATATTCTGTCTCTGCCAGGGTTTGTTCAAGCAGGTTCGATTCGCCCAGCTCATATTTTAATTGTGCAATACGCACAAATTCTTTATACAGGGATACCTGTTTTTGTTTAATCTGGTGCTGATTAATTAACAGGATCCATTGATACCAGGCAATCTTTGTTTCAGCAGTAATATTTTTACGGGCAATTTGCAACTCCTTTTCCGAAAGGCCGATATTTTCTTTTACCAGCTTACCGGATTGAAAATGTGTAAGGATAGATCCAAAATTTTGGTTGATCTCAAACGACTGGTCAATAAGCTCTGAGTTGATTTGCCCTTTTTGGTAAGTAAACTCCAGTGGTTTAAAATCTAAAATTCCCTGCTTTTGTTTTTGCGCTGATGTTAGCGATAGTCGGGCATTTTTAATGGATGGGTTATTCTTTAATGCCAGTTCAACAGCCTGGTCTACCGTAATTTTTTGAATATTGTTCTCCCCTTCAGCTTCCTGAGAGAAACTGTTCAGTGTTCCTGTCAACAAGAAAATGAGCAACAGTGAAGCACTTTTTTTAAACGAAAAAATCTTTTTCACCGGTTTGTTGGTGTTAAAATAGTAATACAGAATGGGCAATAAGATCATCGTAAGCATCGTAGAGGTTACCAGTCCGCCAATAACCACCGTAGCCAATGGGCGTTGTACTTCGGCCCCTGCCGAAGTGGATATTGCCATAGGCAGGAATCCTACGGCTGTTGAAACAGCCGTTAGCATTACCGGGCGTAATCGTTCGTGGGTAGCTTTTAAAATAAGCTCGCGCATGTCTTTCATTCCCCCTTCGTTAAGCTCTTTTAGGTATTCAATGAGAATAATTCCGTTGAGCACGGCCACGCCAAACAGAGCAATAAAGCCGATACCTGCAGAAACACTGAAAGGCATCCCCCGCAGCCATAAAAGGATCACTCCTCCTACAGCAGATAGGGGCACCGCTGAGAAAATCATCACAGCATCTTTTAATGATTTAAAAGCAAAATGTAAAAAGATAAATATGAGTAAAAGAGAAATGGGAACTGCCAGTTTTAACCGGCTCATAGCATTTTCCAGGTTTTCAAACTGCCCTCCGTACTGAATATAATAACCTGCTTCCAGAGAAATATTGTTATCAATATGTGTTTTAATATCATTAATTACCGATTCCAGGTCGCGGTTACGCACATTAACACTAACTGCCATCATGCGTTGGGCATTTTCTCTGGAAATTTTTGCCGGCCCGTAGGTGTATTGTACATCGGCAAACTCTTCCAGTGGCATCTGCTGGCCTCCCGGTATGTTGATTCCCATTTGTCTGATATGGTCAATATTTTTTTTGTAATCAGGGCTAAAGCGTATTACCAGGTCGAAGCGCTTCTCGCCTTCAAAAACATTTCCTGCCATTAGCCCGCCAAAAGCACCTGAAAGCTGCCGGTTAATATCTTCGATATTTAATCCGTATGCTGCTATTTTTGAGCGGTTATAATTAACCTTTATCTGCGGAAGCCCGGCGGTCTTTTCAAGAATAATATCTGCGGCGCCAGGAACATCATCAATTGTCGATTTTATCTCATTGGCTTTTTTGTTGAGGTAATCCATATCTTCGCCAAAAATTTTAATGGCAATATCAGCACGAACACCCGTAATGAGTTCATTAAAGCGCATCTCTATGGGTTGCGTAAATTCATAATCAACACCCGGAATAACCATTAATGCTTCTTTAAATCGGTTGGCCAGCTCTTCTTTGGTTTCTGCCGACTGCCAGGTGTTGGGCGGGTGGAGCTTAATAATCATATCAATCTCTTCCATCGACATGGGATCGGTAGGTACTTCGGCAGCTCCAATACGGCAAACAATTTGGTCTACCTCGGGAAACTCTTCAATCAGGATATTTTCCATCTCGGTGGTTAGCTCAATGGTTTTACTCAATGAGGTACCTGTTTTTAGTACAGGCTGAATCACAAAGTCGCCCTCATCGAGGGTTGGGACAAACTCACCACCCATGCGCGAAAAAAAAATGCCTGTAAAAATAAGCGATGCAATAGCCAGTCCAATAAACAGCTGTTTGTTTGCGTACGCAAATTTTATCACCGGATCATAAGATCGATGGGCAATATTCATAATCCATTTTGCAATACTTTTTTTATTTTCCTTTTCGGGTTTTAAAAACATAGCTGCAGCTACCGGCACCCAGGTAAGGCCTAAAATCATAGCTCCAATAATGGCAAAGCTGAAGGTAAGGGCCATAGGACTGAACATCTTGCCTTCAACACCTGTAAAGGTGAGTACCGGAATTAAAACCACCAAAATAATAATTTGGCCAAAAATGGCTGAATTAATCATTTTGGAAGCCCCTTCAAAAGATATTTTGTTAAGCAATAACTTTTTTTGTTTTCCGGTAGCCAACTCATATTCGGCTTTCTTGGACGTAACCTTCAGGGCAATGAATTCGACAATAATAACAGCCCCGTCGATAATAATCCCAAAGTCAAGTGCTCCAAGGCTCATCAGGTTGGCGTCAATTCCCAGGATGTACATCATAGCAATGGTAAAAAGCAACGAAAGAGGAATGATTGATGAAATGATAAGTGCCGAGCGGAGGTTCCCTAAAATAAGGATTACCGAGAGCATAACAATAATACATCCGAGTAAGAGATTTTCTACAATGGTAAATGATGTTCTTGAGATGAGTTCACTTCGTTCAACTACGGGGTTAATATAAACGCCCTCTGGTAGGTTTTTTTGAACCTCTTCTACTCTTTCTTTAACAGCATTGATAACCATTTTGGAGTCGGCGTTCTTAAGCATCATGATCTGGCCCATTACCTTTTCACCTTCTCCATTGGCTGTTATGGCTCCATAGCGGTTAGCAAATCCAAGTTTTACTTCGGCAATATCTCGAACCAAAAGGGGTTGTCCATTAATATTTTTTACAACGATAGCGCCAATATCATCTATGGATTGAACCATTCCCTCGCCACGAATAAAAAAGCTCTGGTTATATTTTTCAATATATGCTCCACCGGCAATGCTGTTGTTTTTATTTACAGCCTCAAAGATATCCAACAGAGTAATATTCGCGCTTTTCAAGGTATTGGGATTGACAGATATTTCGTATTGTTTTAAAAAGCCTCCCCATGTATTTACTTCAACAACACCTGGAATACCAGATAGTTGGCGTTTTACGACCCAGTCCTGGATCGTTCGCAACTCCATGGTTGAGTATTTGTTTTCATAACCCTCTTCAACATCTAATATGTACTGATAAATTTCACCTAATCCGGTAGTTATTGGCCCCATTTCGGGCGTTCCAAATGCATCTGGAATATTGGCAGAGGCAGCTTTAATTTTTTCTGCAATCAACTGGCGGGGAAGGTAAGTACCCATGTTTTCTTCGAAAACAATGGTAACCACCGACAAGCCGAATTTTGAAATAGAACGTATTTCCTGAACACCTGGCAGGTTGGCCATCTCCAGCTCAACCGGATGGGTAATAAACTGCTCTACATCCTGGGTTGAAAGATTGGTAGAAACCGTAATCACCTGAACCTGGTTGTTGGTGACATCAGGCACTGCACCAACAGGGATTTTATAAACCGAATATAAACCAAAAGCTGCAACAGTAAGGGTAAAAAGAATAACAATAAGTTTATTCTTTATGCTGAAGTTAATAATTTGATTAATCATAGGTGTGGCAATTAACGATATTTGCTAATTAATAAAATTACATAATTTTTTCGAGAAATAAATTTATGATAACAAAAATGGAGTGATTTTGTTTTTATGTGTATGATTTAACCAAAATAAAACCTATTCCAAATAGTTTGTGATCAGTATTTTTAGAACCATCGAATACTTTCGAAAGCTAGTGTCGTGTCAATGCTATTGTGTCGGTTAAGTCGCAATAATTTTTTCTC
>CAZSIC010000102.1:0-12516 GCA_964606845.1 uncultured Bacteroidales bacterium | reverse complement strand
TCAGCCAGGTCTTCGGTAGTAAAACTTTGACATTTAAGCCTTGCTCTAAAATCAAATCAATACCTCTCAACGATGCCTTAATCCCTGCTTCGTCGCCATCATAAATGATTGTAACATTGGGAGCAAACCGTTTAATTAACCTAATCTGCTCAACGGTTAACGATGTACCCGATGATGCAACCACATTTTCTATACCTGCCTGATGCATCGAAATCACATCAGTATATCCTTCCACTAAAAAGCAGTGATCTTTCTGGGTAATTGCCTTTTTGGCCTGATACATTCCGTATAAAATACGGCTTTTATGATAGATATCCGATTCGGGCGAGTTTAAATATTTCGCTGCTTTGACATCTTTTTTTAAAATACGGCCGCCAAAACCTACTACATTGCCCGAAAGACCATGGATAGGAAACATCACGCGCCCGCGAAAACGGTCGTATCTATCCTGTTCTTTAACAATGGTTAAACCGGATTTTTCCAAAAAATCTAGTTTGTATCCTTTTTCAAGTGCTGCTTTGGTAAAAGCATCTTTAATATCCAGGCTGTAACCCAGTTCAAACTTCTTTATAATATCTTCTCTAAAGCCACGTTCTTTAAAATAACTTAAGCCAATGGCGCGTCCATCGGTATGTTTGTGCAATTTTTCCTGAAAATAACTGTTGGCAAATTTGGTTACCACCAGCAAGCTGTCGCGTTCGTTTTGTTGCTGAATCTCTTCGGCTGTAAGTTCTTTCTCAACAATCTCAATATTATATTTTTTGGCTAAATATTTTAATGCTTCCGGATAGCTTAAGTGCTCTTGTTCCATAACAAAATTGACAGCATTACCACCTTTACCACAACCAAAACACTTATAAATTCCTTTCGATGGCGATACGGTAAACGAAGGTGTTTTTTCGTTATGAAACGGACATAATCCTAAATAATTTACTCCCCTTTTTTTCAGGTTCACAAAATCCTGAACCACATCCACTATTTCTGCGGTATCAATTATTCGTTGTATGGTATTGTAGTCTATCATGCTTTATGTTCAAGGTAACCAGCAATTTAAACATTGCTAATAGATTTGCTAAAATACTAAAAAATACAGCAAATTTTTCATATTGCTTTACTTAAATAATCACTGTACTCAAACTTTTTTATTGTTATTAGATTTTTTATTTTTAGATATCAAAATAGCAAATTTGTTACTATGAAAAAATTGGTTGTTTTATCAGGATCAGGAATAAGTGCCGAAAGTGGAATTAAAACATTTCGCGACATGGGCGGATTGTGGGAAAAATATGATGTTATGGAAGTAGCCAGTCCGCAAGCCTGGCAAGAGAAACCCGAACTTGTTTTGCGTTTTTATAACGAGCGTCGGAAGAAGCTATTAGAATCATCTCCCAATAAAGGACATTTAGGATTGGTTGAACTGGAAAAATATTTTGATGTAACCATTATCACCCAAAATGTTGATGATTTGCATGAAAGGGCAGGAAGTAACAATGTGCTCCATTTACATGGAGAAATCCGTAAAGCAAGAAGTACGGCAGATGAAAATCTTATTTACGATATTGAGGGCTGGGAATTAAAATTAGGCGATAAATGCGAAAAAGGCTCCCAACTCAGGCCTCATGTAGTATGGTTTGGCGAACCGGTAAATGCCATTCTAGATGCTGCTTATGTTTGTGAAAAAGCAGATATTTTTGTGGTAGTAGGTACTTCGCTTAATGTTTACCCGGCAGCCGGCTTATTAGATTATGTGCCCAATACAACGCCAATTTTCTTAATTGATCCAAATCATGTTAATGCATCCTATTATTCACAAATCACCTATATTCAGGAAAAAGCAACAACCGGAATATCCAAACTGGTAGAAATATTGAAAGAAAAGTATGTTAATGATTAACCAGTATTTTTTTTGTGTTTAGCAACTTACCGTCTATTTGCAGCGAGCAAAAATACAGTCCGTTTTTAAATTCGGAGACCTGTATCTTTAGTTGATCCTGTTTTTCATTTAATTTTTTTGAGTAAACGGTTGCCCCGATAGAATTGTAAATAATTAATTTTGCTTCTTTTACATAAACAATATCATAATCTACAAATAAAAAATCGGAAACCGGATTGGGATACAATTTCAATTTCTGCAAATCAAAAAGGTCAATCTTAGAGGTATCCTTTTGTAACTCATTGCTATAAAAGTTATCTTGATTTTCCTTTTCCTGGGCAAAAGATAAACTGGCAATAAAAAAAGATAATATAATGAGTAATTTTTTTTTCATAAGCAGGGGTTTATTGTTTCATATTATACACAAAATAACAAATATTATACCTAACTATACGTAAATGAATTGTTAAAGTTTATTAATAAAATTTAAAAAAACAATACCTTTATCAAAAAAGAATATCAAACCCATTTGTTATGAAGCATTTATTTCTTTGCCTTAGCTTTTGTTTATTAGGCATATTCCAGCTAACTGCACAAACCTTTGGTGGTGGATTTTTAGCCGGCGCATCACTTTCACAACTCGATGGTGATAGCTGGGGAGGATATCACAAAGTTGGAATAACAGCTGGTGCATATACTTTTACACAACTCAATAAATATGTAAAAGCCCAACTTGAATTGAGATATACCGAAAAAGGCAGTAAGTCAAATAGTAAGGATCCCTCAATTTTTTATCAGTCGAGGTTAAATTATATTGAAGTTCCGCTCTTGCTAAAATATTCATTTTTACAAAAATTGAATGCCGACATTGGTTTGACTGCCGGTTATATGGTTAAAGGAACAGAAGATGATGGATACGGGGAGCTGGAAGCAGACCCGCCTTTTAAACCTTACGAACTTTCTTTTTTGGCTGGAATACAATACCAAATACTACAAAACGTATACTTAAATGTTCGTCTTAACTACTCAGTGTTGCCTGTTGGTGACCATCCGGGAGGCCAAACCTGGCTTTTTAACCGCGGACAATACAACAATGCACTTACTTTTACTGTTTACTATCAATTGGCAAATTTTGACAGAAAATGAATAAACAAAAAATAATCGTTGCTGTAACCGGAGCCAGTGGATCAATATATGCAAAAACACTCCTTGATAATCTTTTTGTTTTGAAAGAACTGATTGAAGAGGTTGGGATAATTTTTTCTAAAAATGCAGAAGGAATCTGGAAATATGAACTGGGAGACCAATCTTTTAATGATTATCCATTTACAAAGTATCCTGTAAATGATTTTTATGCTCCCTTTGCAAGCGGTTCGGCAAAATTCGATATAATGATTATTTGTCCTTGTTCAATGGGTACTTTGGGCAGAATAGCAAATGGCACATCCGATGATTTAATTACACGTGCTGCTGATGTTATTTTAAAAGAAAAAAGAAAATTAATTTTAGTGCCCAGGGAAACACCTTATAACCTAATTCATATTAAGAATATGGAATTGGTAACATTAGCTGGAGGAATTATTTGCCCTGCAACCCCTTCTTTTTATTCCAAACCAGCTACTATTCAAGAGGCGGTAAGTACGGTTGTCGATAGAGTATTAGACCTGGCGGGTTTAAAAAATGAAACTAAGCGTTGGGGCGATTAAAAAAAAGTTGTCCTAAAAGAAACGTCAACACATTGTTTTGTTTGTATCTAAATCCCTTTTAAGACAACTCCATATATTAAATCAATTTAAAGTTAAAAAATCAGTTCCCTACATCATGCTTTTTAGTACTATTATCTTTTTGTGTGGCCAGAGATACTATAACTAATGTTATAATTGCAAGCGTAAAAGATATAATGGCCGGATTATCTAATTTATGCATTGCATGGTCAGGGTTTAATCCATATCGTTCCCACATTGTTGGTGATGTTAAAATGATAGCCAGTGCAGATACAATTCCCACAATTATTGAATAAGCGATTCCTTTGGCTGTTGTTTTTTTCCAAAATAACAACATTAAAATTGCAGGTAAATTAGCCGAAGCAGCTACTGCAAAAGCCCATCCAACGAGGAAAGAAACATTCATTCCTTTAAATGCGATTCCTAAAATTATAGCAATTATTCCTACTCCGAAAGCAGCAAGTTTTCCAGCTAAAACTTTATTTTTTTCGCTTAAATTTTTCTTAAGGAAAATATCAATAAAATCATGAGCAATAGCGCCTGAAGATGCCACAATTAAACCACTAACAGTACCAAGAATTGTTGCAAAAGCAATTGCAGATATTATAGAAAATAAACCTACTCCAAATGCTTTTGCTAATAACGGAGCTGACATATTACTGCTTTCTACATCTAAAACTCCATTAATAGCAGCGCCAAAACCCATAAACATAGTAAGAATATAAAAAGAACCAATAGCTGCTATTGCCACAATGGTTGATTTTCTGGCATCTTTTTGACTGGGCACCGTATAATATCTGATTAAAATATGAGGTAATGCAGATGTTCCCAAAAAAAGCGCCAGCATTAATGAAACAAAATTTAATTTGGTAATTGGCGTAGCACTTTTACCAATGTTAAATTTAAGTCCGGGTTTCATCATATCGCTACCTGAAGTTTTGTTCTGGTACCATACAGTTACTTGATCTTCACCATCCATAAATTTTGATTTGGCAAAGCGAACTATTTCACTTTTTTCAATGGCAGATAAAAATTTAAATGGACCTAAAGGCCCTGTTTTTTCAACTTCTTTTCCATCGACAATAATCTTACTCAAATGGCCAACCTGGTAAAACCTGGCTTGCTCTTTTGCTTCACCATTATATAATTTATCACCACTGGCTTGTTCGGTTAACGATAACATTTCGTATAACTTTACAGTGCCTTCATTATTATCAAGGTCAAACCAGTGATAAACACCATCCTTTTCAAGTTTTACAAATATTTTATCTTTCACTTTATACTCTCCGACGACATCATAGCCATTTACGCCAACAACCTCACCATTTTCAATTACCGGATTAAGCGTTATAAAATCATGATAATTAATATGCTCGCTATCAGGGTTTAAGTTTAACCCATTTTTAAAAACATAAATTGATAGAACTATTGAAAAAATAATTAACAATCCCCCTTTTATAAATTGAACATATGTTGTAGAGGTCATTCCTGCCGTTGCAACAATAAATATTACGATAGCACCCACAATGATTACACCCCAGTGCCTGGGAATTCCAAGTAATGGCTTAATAAGTGCTCCTGCGCCAACCATTTGTGGAATCAAATAAAACATGGATACAATAAGTGTACTAACAGCAGCCGTTAATTGAATAGCTCTTGAATCAAATTTTGCATCAAGGGCATCAGTAAAAGTAAATTTACCCAATCTTTTTAAAGGTTCTGCAACAAGAAACAAAGCAACAACCCACCCGGCAAGATATCCAATAGAATACAAAAACCCATCATATCCGGAAAAAGCGATCATCCCACAAATTCCAAGAAATGATGCTGCTGAAAGATAATCTCCGGCAAATGCAATACCATTAACACCCCAATGAATCGTGCCGCCAGCTGCAAAATAATCACTCGAAGATTTTGTTTTTCGGGCAAAATAAAAAGACAAACCAAGTACAATTGCTACAAAGGCTAAAAATAGAAGAATAGCCCAAATTGACGTTTCATATATCATAGCGATTCCTCCTTATTGTTCATTTTATTTTCATAACGCGTACATATAACATTGTAAATAAGCCCCATAATAATAGCTAAAACAATAAGCCCAAAGCCATAAACTACAGCAAGGTTTTGTCCTGCAAAAACAGTTTTTCCCATTAGGTCATTGTTTGCAACACCTATGGCTACAAAACCTGCATATATAATTGAGTAAAAAATAAAAAGAATAACTCCGAGCCTGGCTTTCTTTTTTGCAGCATAATCAGCCCCGAGTTTTACAGCTGGTCCATGATCCATAATATTTTAATTTTAAGGTTAGTAAAAAGTTTTTTATTTTGTTCTAAGATAGAAAATTATTTTATTTTACCCTATTTTTAAATATTAATATCCTTTTTTAATTTTATTCAATATTACAAAGAAGCAGAACAAATCTTGCAAAGATTCCTTTTTATTTTTTTTAAAAAAATAAAATTATTTTGCTTACTGTTTTACATTTTTATTATTATAGTAGTTTTGTTAAACTAAACTTTAAAAATTCTGTTTAATAAAATATGAAAGAAGTAGATCAGCGCATCATTGAATTTATTAATAAACATCATGTTTTAACATTAGCTACATCAAAAAAAAATATTCCTTATTGTGCCAATTGTTTTTATGTTTATTCTGAGGAGAATAATATGCTGATTTTCACATCCGACTATGAAACCAAACATATTAAAGATGTATTAAAACAACATATTGTAGCTGGCTCAATTGTTTTAGAAACCAATGTTATTGGAAAAATACAGGGCGTGCAATTTCAAGGTAAAATATCAGAACCTAAAGGAGATTTGCTGAAAAAGGTTAAATCAAGATACTTAAAACGATTCCCGGTAGCCATGTTAATGAAAACAACCCTTTGGGTTGTTGAACTTACATTTCTAAAATTTACCGATAACCGTTTAGGTTTTGGGAAAAAGTTAATTTGGGGCGAAGAGGAATCATAAAAAATATAATAATATGATATTTGTTACAGGCTGTTCAGGTTTAGTAGGAGCGCATCTTTTATATCAATTGTCCAAAAATGGCAACAATATAAAAGCGTTGATTCGGAATCCCGAAAAGATTAATCTTATTAAACATGTTTTTTCTTATTATTCAGATAATGCAAACCAACTAATCAATAATATTGAATGGATTAAAGGAAATATCCTTGACCCGACAACTTATTTTGATTCATTAAGCGATGTAAAAACTGTTTATCATTGCGCTGCAATGGTTTCCTTTGATAAAAAAGATAAATCTAAATTATTAGAAACGAATATCGAAGGTACGGCAAATATTGTAAATATAAGCCTGGAACAACAAATTGAAAAATTGTGCTTTGTCAGTTCCATAGCAGCTTTCGGAGGCTCTCAAAACGGAGAGGCTGTTACTGAAGAAAATCATTGGAGTCCTTCAAAAAAGCATGCTCCTTATGCCCTAAGCAAATTTAAATCAGAAATGGAGGTTTGGCGAGGTATTCAGGAAGGTTTAAATGCTGTGATTGTAAATCCATCTGTTATTTTAGGGCCTGGATTTTGGAATTCGGGCAGCGGTTTAATTTTCACCAAAGCAGCCAAAGGAATGCTTTTCTACACAACCGGATCAACCGGATTTGTTGATGTTCGTGATGTTGTTAACGCCATGATTAAACTTACCGAAAGCGATATTGCTAACCAGCGGTTTATTTTAAATGCCGAAAGTATTGTGTATAAAGATCTATTTGATATGATTTGCAATGCTGTAGGATCTAAAAAAACAAAAATCAAAGCTACCCGGCCCATGCTCGACATTGCCCGAAATATCGATGGTTTGTTAAGTATTTTGAAAATCAAAAAAAGAGAGATAACTAAAGATGTAATAAAATCAAGCCTTTCCAAATCGATGTATTCAAGCGAAAAATTAAAAAAAACACTAAACACGGATTTTATACCCGTGGAAAAAACAATTGACGAAATGGCTAAATTTTATAAACAAGATTTAACAAGAAATTAAAACAATAAAGGGTTTTTAATCCTAATTTTACAAGTTATAAATGAAAAGATTATGGGAAAAGGAAAAAAGAAGAAAAAAACAAAAAAGCAAGATAACCGCTTAAATAAAAGAATATTAACCAATGGGATTATTGGTTATTTTTATGATAATCCCCAAAAAGTTTTTAATTATAAACAAATTGCCAAACATTTTAACATTAAAGACGAAGGTATAAAAAGCCTGATCAATGCAATTTTAATTGAGTTAAGAGATGAAGGAACCGTTGTTGAAGTTTCACGAGGGAAATATAAGTATGCACCACATACCGGATTCATTACTGGTAAAGTGGAACTCACCCAAAAAGGAGCAGGATTTATTATTTCCGAAGAAAGTGATGAGGATATTTTTGTTACGCAGTCCAATTTAAACCATGCCTTAAACGGCGATATAGTTAAAGTTCAACTCTTTGCCAAACAACGTGGAAGAAAGCCCGAAGGAGAAGTTATTGAAATTATTAAACGTGCTAATGAACAGATCGTTGGTGTAATTGAAGTTTCCAAGAATTTTGCATTTTTAGTTTCGCCTTCGCGCCAAATGCCTTACGATATTTTTATCCCTATTAATAAAATTATGGATGCCCAAAATGGCGATAAGGTAGTAGTTCGAATTACCGACTGGCCTGCAAAACATAAAAACCCGTTTGGTGAAGTAGTCGATGTTTTAGGCCAGCCAGGGGCTAATGAAACCGAAATGCATGCTATCCTGGCTGAGTTTGGGTTACCTTATGATTTTGAACCCAATGTTGAACAGGAAGCAGAAAAAATCCCAGACAAAATAACCAAAGCCGATTATGAGTCACGCCGTGATTTTAGGAATATTCCGACATTTACCATTGATCCTGAAGATGCCAAAGATTATGACGATGCATTATCTTTACAAAAACTGGGAAATGGACACTGGCAGGTTGGAGTACATATCGCCGATGTTACTCATTATGTTACACCCGAAACAACCCTCGAAAACGAAGCGTATACCCGAGGAACTTCAGTATATTTAGTTGACAGGGTAGTGCCAATGTTACCCGAAAAACTGTCTAACAAGGTTTGCAGTCTCCGCCCAAACGAAGAAAAGTTATGTTACAGTATTGTTTTCGAGATAGACGATAATGCCGATATTCATGATCAATGGATTGGAAAAACCATTATCAAATCAGATAAACGATTTGCTTACGAAGATGCCCAAAAAATAATTGAAGGTAACGATGGCGAGCTGAAACAAGAAATTTTAGTATTAAATGATCTTGCCCAAAAATTGAGATCCCGAAGATTTAAAAATGGGTCGATTTCATTCGAGAGGGTTGAAGTGAAATTTGATATTGATCATGAAGGAAAGCCTTTAGGTGTATTTTTTAAAGAACAAAAAGAAGCAAATCAGCTTATTGAAGAGTTTATGCTACTGGCAAATAAAAAAGTGGCCGAATTTATCGGCAAAGTAAAACAAGTCCAAAAAGCAAAAACTTTTGTTTATCGAATACACGACCGACCTGATCCGGAAAAGCTAGAAAAATTCTCTAATTTTATCACAAGATTTGGCTATTCAATTAATACAACCGGACAGAAACAAATTACTTCATCAATTAATCACTTACTGGATGAAGTACAAGGTAAAAAAGAACAGAACCTTATCGAAACGCTGGCTGTACGATCGATGGCTAAAGCCGTTTATTCAACCAAAAACATTGGCCATTACGGCTTATCATTTAAACATTATACCCACTTTACATCTCCTATACGCCGTTACCCGGATATGATGGTACACCGCTTGTTAACCGATTATCTTAATGGCGGCAAAAGTAAAAACAAAAACAAATTTGAAGAAATGTGTAAATATGCTTCAGGAATGGAGCAACGAGCAACCGAGGCCGAACGTTCATCAATCAAATATAAACAGGTTGAGTTTCTTAAAGATAAGATTGGTGAAGAGTTCGAAGGGATTATTTCCGGAGTTACCGAATGGGGCTTTTTTGTTGAATTAAACGACAGTAAATGTGAAGGGTTAGTTCATATTCGTGAACTCGATGACGATTACTATTTCTTCGATGAAGATAATTATTCCATTATTGGCAAACGAAATAAAAAGGTATACCAGTTGGGTGATGCTGTAACAATTACAATAATGCGAGCCGATTTAGAGAAAAAACAACTGGATTTTACATTGGCTTAGTAAATTAAACAATCATATTTTTGAATGATTTTAGCAGCTTTCATTAAGGTTGTTAAAACCTTTTTTATTGGAACTATCCAAAATCAGAATATTCGAAAAAAATAGTCGAATCATTTGGAGTGAATAAAATCTTATTGTAATTTTGGAATTATCTTAAAAAATATTCGAAAAAATGATCAAAGAGCACATCAAAGAAAAAAGAAAAGAAATAAAACATAAGATTGTAAACATAGCATCCCATGTTTTTAGCAAGTATGGGTTTAAAAAAGCTACAATGGATGACATTGCCAAGGCTTCAGGAATGGGAAAAAGTTCAATATATTATTATTTTAATAGTAAAGAGGAAATATTTGAGGCAGTAGTTAAAAAAGAAGCCTACCAACTTAGTATCGAGTTAGATAAAAAAGTAATTAACACCAATGACAGTCCAAAAGACAAACTACGCAAATACGTCTTAATACGCATGCGCTTTTTAAAGGAGATGGTAAATTTTTATGAAGCGTTAAAAAACGACTATCTTGCCAATCTTGCTTTTACAGAGCGCGTTAGAGCCAAATATGACATTGAGGAACAACAAATTATTCAAAATATTCTACAAGAGGGTTTAGATCAGGGCTTTTTCAAATTAAGAGAAACCAGATTAACAGCCATAACACTGGCAACAGCATTGAAAGGCCTCGAATCGGCTTTATTAATAAAAAATGAAATCGAAATGCAAGATATGGAATTACATTTAGACCATATGCTTGAAATACTTTTTTACGGAATCGTTAAATAATAAATTTTGGAAATGATGCGATCAAAACTTATCATATTCTTTTTATTAATCGGGAGTACAATTAATGCACAAAACCAAAGTTTAAGCTTAAACGATTGCAGGGCCCAAGCATTAGAACATAACCGAAAAATTAAAATAGCCAATGAACACCAACTTACGCTGGGCTCGTTAAGGAGATATGCAAAAACAAAACATCTTCCCAATTTCAGCATTAATGGTGGATATATGCGAATGAACAAAGAAATTCGCTTATTAAACGAAGATATTTTTTTGCCGATTGTCCCTGGAGAAACAATAATTAATGGGAGCTTTAATCAACTTGTTTTTTTAACCAACCCTCAATTAAAAGAAGAGACATTTGTTTTAAATCCTGATGGCACTATTGCGCGCGATGCTGACGGGAATTATCTTTTTCAAAACTACGCATACTTACCAGCTGAGGAGGCAACCATCAACTTTGAAAATATTTTCATAGCCAATATAGGAATGACTCAACCCATTTATATGGGAGGTAAAATTCGCGAACTAAACAAAATGGCTGAATACGGTGAAAATCTTTTCTCTGCAAAAAAAGAACTAACCCAATCAGAAGTTATTCTTTCTACCGATGAAAAATACTGGAAAGTAATTTCTTTACAGGAAAAAGTAAAGCTTACCACCAAATATAAAGAGATGCTTGAACATCTACTTGAAGATTTAAATAACCTTTATGATGAAGGAATCATTACTCAAAATGAAATATTAAAAGCCAAAGTAAAATATAACGAGGTAGATTTAAAATTACTAAAAGCTACCAATGGCTTACAACTTGCCCGCATGGCGCTAAATCAAAACATCGGTTTTCCTTTAGACACAATTGTTCAACTATCGGATACACTGGAAATAAACCATCTGACTGAAGAAAGCTCCGAATATACTGATATGGCATTGAATAACAGGCCAGAAATTGATATGGTAAACAGCACTTTAAACATGACCGAATCGGGCGAAAAAATAATGAAATCGCGCTATTTACCCAATGTTGGCCTTACAGCTAATTACATGTTTACAAACCCTAATCCTTACAACGGTTTTGAAAATGAGTTTGGAGGAGACTGGAATGTCGGTGTTTTTGTTAATATACCATTATACCATTTTGGCGATAAGAAACATACATTGCAGGCCATGAGGCATGAAAAAAATGCTGCCTACCAGCAATATCTCGAAACCCAGGAATTAATAGCTCTTGAAGTACAACAAACGCTGTTTAAATATACCGAATCAGTTAAAAAAGTTGAACTTACTCAAACCTCTTTAAAACAAGCAGAAGAAAACCTAAAATTAACACAAGATAACTTTGAGGAAGGGATGGTTCGTTCAACCGAATTACTTGAAGCCCAAACAATGTGGCAGCAGGCCTACTCCGAATTTATTGATGCAAAAACAGAACACAAAGTTTGCGAATCGGAATTATTAAAAGTTACCGGACAATTAAAATATTAAAATCACATATAAAAGATGAAAAAGGTTTTTTACATATCAATTCTAACCCTGTTTGTAATTACAGGATGTAAAAGCGGCGAAGATAAAATAATAGATAAAGAAAATATTATTCCTGTAACCGTTACAGTTTCTGAGGGAAAAAGCTATGTTCCAACATTAAGCTATTCCGGAACAGCTAAAGCCAACAGGGAAGCCAACCTTGGTACCGGGATTCCGGGAAGGGTAGAAAAAATTTATTTCAACGAAGGAGATAATGTACATAAAGGAGAGCTCATTGCAGAATTATCATCAGAGTTATATTTACAAGCCCTTGTGGAGCGAAATACCCTTGAAAAAGATTACGAACGAGTTTCTCGCCTGAGAGAAAAAGGAAGCATTAGCCAGCAAGATTTTGATCATGTAAAAGCTAAATACGAAGCCTCTAAAGCAAAAACACAGATGATGAGAAA
>CAZSIC010000101.1:0-12643 GCA_964606845.1 uncultured Bacteroidales bacterium | reverse complement strand
ATTTTTGTGATTCTTATCGTTACACCTGTTTCTAATGGAGCCAACCTTACCGATGGGCTGGATGGTCCGGCAACCGGTTCTTCGGCAATAATTGGTACAACCCTGGGTATTTTGGCTTATGTATCGGGTAACCTGATTTATGCCGATTACCTGAATATTATGTACATTCCATATACCGGCGAGCTGGTGGTATTTATGAGTGCTTTTATTGGTGCTACCATCGGGTTTTTATGGTACAACTCTTATCCTGCACAAGTATTTATGGGCGATACCGGAAGCCTTTCCATTGGTGGTATTATTGCTGTATTTGCTATTATCATCCGTAAAGAATTGCTTATCCCAATTCTGTGCGGGATATTTTTTATAGAAAGCCTCTCTGTTGTTATGCAGGTTAGTTATTTCAAATATACCAAAAGAAAGTTTGGCGAAGGAAAACGAATATTCCTAATGTCTCCTTTACATCATCATTATCAGATGAAAGGATATCCTGAGCCCAAAATTGTAATGCGATTTATGATTATTGGGATATTATTAGCTGTAATATCAGTAGTAACACTAAAAATCAGATAATAAAACATGAACGAACGGATTGTTATATTAGGTGCGGGCGAAAGCGGTGTAGGTTCAGCTATTCTTGCCAAAAAGAATGGTACCGATGTTTTTGTGTCTGATTTTGGAGTTATTAAGGATAAATATAAAAAACTGCTTGACAAGCATGATATAACCTGGGAGGAAAAGCAACATACCAGAGAGCTTATTCTTAATGCCAAAGAAATTATTAAAAGTCCGGGCATACCCGAAAAAGTTGAAATCGTTCAGCAAGCCAAAGAAAAAAACATTCCGGTAATATCAGAAATTGAATATGCTTCGAGATTCTGTAATGCTTATAAAATATGTATTACCGGAAGCAATGGCAAAACCACAACAACCAACCTGATTTATCATATATTAAAAGATGCCGGACTAAATGTGGGCATGGCTGGGAATGTTGGACAAAGCTGGGCATGGCAGGTTGCTGAAAAAAATTACGATTATTATGTAATAGAATTAAGCAGTTTTCAGTTGGACGGCATGTACGACTTTAAAGCCGAGATAGCTATATTAATGAATATCACACCCGACCATCTCGACCGGTATGATTCTATGCAGGATTATGTGGATTCAAAATTCCGTATTACGCAAAATCAAACGGCTGAAGATTATTTTATCTTTTGTGCCGATGATGAGATCACACAAAAAGAGGTGGGAAAAAGGCCATTAACAGCCAAAAAAATTCCTTTTTCAATCAATGAAAAATTTACAGAAGGAGCATTTATCGAAGAAAACAATATAAAAATCAATTATCAAAATAATCAATTTACTATGTCAATACATAATTTAGCTTTAAAAGGGCAGCATAACACATATAATTCTATGGCTGCCGGTATTTCTGCACAAGTACTAAAAATTCGGAAAGAAGTTATTCGCGAAAGCCTGAGTAACTTCCATGGCGTAGAACATCGTCTAGAACCGGTGTTAAAAGTCCATGGCATTGAATTTATCAACGACT
The DNA here is from genome assembly GCA_964606845.1 of uncultured Bacteroidales bacterium. Classification (GTDB taxonomy): domain Bacteria; phylum Bacteroidota; class Bacteroidia; order Bacteroidales; family UBA12077; genus UBA12077. The sequence continues at coordinate 11,094 of CAZSIC010000101.1, read as the reverse complement.
CAAAAGCAACCAATGTAAATTCAACCTGGTATGCACTCGAGAGTGTTCCGGGAGAGCTTATCTGGATTGTTGGAGGCATTGATAAAGGAAACGACTATTCAATACTCGAAGATTTGGTGCGCCAAAAAGTAAAGGCAATCATTTGCCTGGGTGTGGATAATTCAAAGATACACAAAGCTTTCGGACGCATGGTGTCAACAATTATCGACACAGAATCTGCTTCCGAGGCAGTAAAAACAGCGTACTATCTGGCAAGAAAAGGTGATACAGTACTCTTATCTCCTGCCTGCGCAAGTTTCGACCTGTTTGACAATTACGAAGACAGGGGTAATAAATTTAAACAGGCAGTAAAAGAATTGTAATAATCGAAAAATTGATTTTTTTAAAAATCTGGTAATTGTATGAGATTAACAGAGATACTATCGAAATATTTTAAAGGCGACCGGGTAATCTGGGGCGTAATATTTGCTCTTTCAATGTTTTCATTGCTAGCAGTTTACAGCTCAACCGGTACGCTTGCATACAAATACCAGGGCGGAAATACAGCATATTACATTTTAAAGCACTTTACATTATTAATGGTAGGTTTAGGAATTATCTATATTACTCATTTAATTCCATATAAATATTATTCCAGGTTATCACAACTATTTTTGTACCTGTCTATATTTTTATTGGCTATTACACTTATCATGGGTACCAGCCTAAACCAGGCAACACGTTGGTTAACATTACCCGGGTTAGGATTAACCATTCAAACATCCGATTTTGCCAAGTTAGCATTAATTATGTATATCGCACGTATTTTATCCTTGCGGCAAAACAAAATTGATGATTTTAATGGCATTGTAGTTTCATTAATTATACCTGTTGTTGCTGTTTGTGGATTAATAATGCCTGCAAACCTTTCTACAGCGGTCATATTATTTGCTACTTCATTTATCCTAATGTTTATTGGACGGGTAAAAATGAGGTATTTGATGTTAGTTGCCGGCATAGGCGTATTTATTATTACATTATTGGTTGCCAGCATTGTTTTTACTGGTAGCCAGGGACGAATAGGTACATGGCAAAACCGAATCGAAAGTTTTGTCAACGGCAATAGTGAAGATAATTATCAGGTTGAACAAAGTAAAATAGCCATTGCAACAGGAGGGTTTTTTGGCAAAGGCCCCGGAAACAGTACACAGCGCAACTTTTTACCACACCCCTACTCCGACTTTATTTATGCTATTATTATTGAAGAATATGGGTTTATTGGTGCTGTTGTTGTATTGATATTATACTTGTTCTTGCTTTACCGGGCTGGAGTTATTGTGCGAAAAAGCAACCGTACATTTGCAGCATTTTTAGCCATTGGGCTTACCATTAGCCTCACATTCCAGGCGATGATTAATATGGGAGTGGCAGTGCATCTGTTTCCGGTAACAGGACAAACATTACCACTTGTAAGTATGGGTGGTTCATCTATTTTATTTACCGGTGTAGCACTTGGAATCATCTTAAGCGTTAGCCGCAGTGTGGAAAAAAATACTGAAATGGAAAACGAATCAGAAAACGAAAGTGAACAAGAAGAATAAAAATATTATTATCAGCGGTGGCGGAACAGGAGGACATGTGTTTCCTGCTATTTCTATTGCCAATGCAATTAAAGAAATAGAGCCCGAAAGCAATATTTTGTTCGTAGGTGCATTGGGAAAAATTGAAATGGAAAAGGTCCCTGCTGCCGGATATCAAATTATTGGACTGCCGATAGCTGGGTTACAACGAAGAATAACCTATAAAAACATTGTTTTTATTTTTAAACTGATGAGGAGTTTGAACCGGTCAAAAAAAATAATAAAAAAATTCAAACCTGATGTAGTAGTTGGTGTTGGTGGTTATGCCAGCGGGCCAGTGTTATATATGGCAAACCGTAAAAATATCCCTACACTTATTCAGGAACAAAACTCCTATGCAGGTATAACCAATAAATTACTGGCAAAAAAAGCAGAAAAAATTTGTGTGGCATATGAAGGAATGGAAAAATATTTCCCTACAGAAAAGATTATTCTCACCGGAAATCCTATCCGGCAGGATTTACTCGACAAGATGGGAAGCAAAACCGACGCCGCTGAGCATTTTAAAATGGATAAAGATATAAAAACGGTTTTGGTTATTGGTGGAAGCCTGGGTGCACGCACCATAAACCAAAGTATTATGGCTGATATCGATAAAATTGGGCAAAACGATATCCAAATATTATGGCAAACAGGCAAGTATTATTATGAAGACGCTAAAGCGATTGTCGAAAAATCAGGATATAAGAATATTAAAGTGTTGGATTTTATTGTACGCATGGATTATGCTTATTCTCTGGCTGATGTAATTATATCACGTGCCGGAGCAGGCACTATTTCTGAACTTTGCCTGGTAGGAAAACCTGTGGTTTTAGTGCCATCGCCCAATGTAGCCGAAGACCATCAAACAAAAAATGCCATAGCGTTGGTCAATAAAAATGCAGCAGTTATGGTAAAAGACAATAATGCCAAAAATCAGTTGGTTGATTTGGTTTTAAATTTGATATACGATAATGATGAAATGCATAATTTGTCAGGAAATATAAAAGGAATGGCTTTACGCGATTCTGCTAAAATAATTGCAAAAGAAGTGTTAAAATTAGGATAATGGTGAATATTGACAGGATACAAAATGTATATTTTTTAGGTATAGGCGGCATTGGAATGAGCGCCATAGCCCGTTATTTTAATTTTGTTGGAAAGAATGTAAGCGGTTACGACAAAGTATCACGTCCGATAACCGATAGGATTCAGCAGGAAGGGATTACTGTTAATTTTAATGATAATATTGAAAGCATCCCCAATACATTTAAAAACAAAGAAAATACACTGGTTATTATTACACCTGCTATTTCGGCATCTAACAATCAGCTTAAATATTTTATTCAGCAGGATTTTACCATAAAAAAACGTTCAGAGGTTTTAGGGTTAATTGCTAATTCAAAAAATTGTGTTGCGATTGCCGGAACACATGGTAAAACAACCATAACTACTATGGTGTCTTACTTTATGCAGCAATCTAGAATAGGATGTAATGCATTTCTGGGCGGGATTTCAAAAAATTTTAACACCAACCTGATTGTTAATACAGATAGTAAAATAATAGTTGCTGAAGCAGATGAGTTCGACCGTTCGTTTTTACACCTCCAGCCACAAAGTGCCATCATTTCAGCCATTGATGCCGATCATCTGGATGTTTATAAAAATAAAAAGGCAGTATTTGATGCATTTAAGCAATTCATTAATCAGATAAAGCCCAATGGAACGCTTATCATTAATTCAAAAATCAATTCAGACATTATAAACAGAGATGATATTAATGTATATACCTACTCATTAAATGATGATTCAGATTTTAAAGCAAAAAATATTAAAATAGATAACGGATTATACCAGTTTGATTTTGTGGGTAAGAATGTGATTATCTCCGATTTAAAATTAGGATTACCCGGACGTATAAATGTTGAAAATGCCGTTGCTGCCATAGCCATGGCATATTTAAAAGGTACTCATCAGGATGAGATTTACAATGCGGTACCAAAATTTAAAGGGATAGAACGCAGGTTCGATTATCAGATCAACCGAAAGGATTTTGTATATATTGATGATTATGCTCACCATCCGGAAGAGCTAAAGGCAGCCATAACATCGGTAAAAGAACTGTTTAAAAATAAAAAAATTACCGGGATATTTCAGCCTCACCTCTATTCGCGAACACGCGATTTTGCCCATGAGTTTGCCCAAAGCCTTGACTTATTAAACGAAATTATATTGCTGGATATCTACCCTGCCAGAGAAGAGCCAATACCAGGAGTTACCTCTGAGATCATATTTGATAAAATTAAAAAAACAAACAAAGTTTTATGTACTAAAAATAATGTGATAGAAATTTTGAGAGAAAGAAACCCTGAGGTGCTGATTACATTAGGCGCAGGAGATATTGATGAGCTTGTACAACCAATAAAAAGGATGTTTGAATAATTTGTATGAAAAATTTTAAAAATATATTAATCTGGATTCTAATGGCAGCATACCTTGCTGTATCAATGAGTTTTATAGCCAAAAAACGGCAATCGGTAGTTTGCCATGCTATAAATGTAGCCATTGTTGACAGTAGCAGGAATCAGTTTGTTACCCAAAGCGAAATTATTGAGTTTTTACGTCAGCCAGAGATGCATGTCGTAGGAAATCCTATAACATCAATCAATACAAAAGAACTTGAACAAGAAATTTTAAACAACCACTCGGTAAAAAATGCCGAAGTATATGTAAGTGTTAAAGGCAAAATAAATGTTGAAGTTACCCAGCGCAAACCTATTGTCCGAATCATAAATAAAAAAGGTGAAAGTTATTATATCGATCAGGAAGGAGCCCTTATGCCTTTGTCGGAAAAATATGCATCGCATGTTTTAATTGCGAATGGGAATATTGTTGAGCCATTTGAGGTAAACAGAGCCCACACAATTAGTTGCGAAAATGACGAAAAACAATTAGAAAAAAACAGGATTATCTGCGATCTATTTAAGCTTTGCAAATTTATTGATGAAAATGAATTTTGGAAATCGCAGATAGAACAGGTTTATGTAAACGAAGAAATGGAGTTTGAACTTATTCCACGTGTAGGTGCTCATCAAATCTTTTTTGGAGATATTAGCAATTATCAGAAAAAATTAAGAAATCTTAAAGCTTTTTACCACCAGGGCTTAAATAATGTTGGGTGGAATAAATATGATAAAATCAACTTAAAATTTGAAAATCAGGTAATTTGTACTAAACGATAACAGATATGAGTCATAAAAAAGAATTTATAGCAGCTATCGACATTGGGACAACAAAGATCGTTGCCATTGTCGGTAAGAAAAAAGAAAACGGCAAGATTGATATTTTAGGAATCAGCAAAACAGCTTCTAAAGGAGTAAAAAGAGGAGTTGTGCTGAATATCGAAGAAGCCGTTAATTCTATTCAAAAAACCGTTGAAGATGTTCAGTTTACCATTGGTAAAGAAATATCTGAGGTATTTGTCGGAATTGCCGGTCAGCATATCCGAAGCATTAAAAACCGGGGTTATATTAATCGCGATTCGTACGACGATGAAATAACCCGCGATGATATTGATGCACTGGTAAATGATATGTATAAAATCCCAATCGATGTTGGCGAAGAAATTATTCATGTTTTGCCACAAAACTATATTGTAGATAACGAGATTGGCGTTAAAAACCCTGTTGGCATGTCTGGAAAACGGGTAGAAGCAAATTTCCATATTGTAATAGGACAAATAGCCTCAGCACGTAATATCAGCAAGTGTATTAATAAAGCCGGTTTAAAGTTAAACTCATTAATTCTTGAGCCATTAGCCTCGTCCGAAGCGGTTTTAACAGCCGACGAAAAAGAAGCAGGTGTAGCTTTGGTAGATATTGGTGGCGGAACCACTGATATTGCCGTTTACTACGACGATATCATAAGGCATACGGCTGTTATTCCTTTTGGCGGCGATGTGGTTACCAGAGATATTAAAGAAGGCTGTTCGATTTTACAACGCCAGGCCGAATTGCTAAAAATACAGTATGGCTCTGCATTAGGTGACCTGGCTAAAGAAGAAGAAGTAGTTTCTATTCCTGGAATTAGCGGGCGGGATCCTAAAGAAATATCATTCAAAAGTTTGGCTTACATTATCCAATCTAGAATGGAAGAAATACTGGATGCAGTAATTTATGAAATAGAAAATTCTGGTTATTTCGACCGATTAAGCGCCGGAATAGTACTTACCGGTGGTGGAGCGTTATTAAAACATCTGCCTGCGCTGGTAAAGTTCAAAACAGGCATGGATGTTAGGGTTGGTTATCCTTCGGAACATATTGCCAATGATATTGACGCTAAGGTAAACGACCCAATGTTTGCTACCAGTGTGGGATTGATACTTAAAGGGTATGAGCACATCGAAAAAAATAAAAAGAATTTAGTTATTGAGGATGAAAAAACGGAAATTGAACAGGAAAGTATAAAGGATGAGGAGCAGCGTTCAAACAGCAAAGACTCAAAACAAGGTATTATGAACACTTTGAAAAAAGTGTTTACCGACATATTTGATGAAGATGATGTTGAAATGTAAAATCGGATAATAACCATAGATGACTCATAACACAATATATTTTCAGATTTTGCAAACGTTAAAAAACAAAATATTATGGCTGATGATTTAATGAACTTCGATTTACCTGTCGACCGGTCTTCGATTATAAAAGTAATTGGAGTTGGTGGTGGCGGGAGTAATGCTGTAAACCACATGTTTAAACAGGGTATTAAAGATGTAAACTTTATTGTTTGCAACACCGATGCACAGGCACTTTCGAACAGCCCGGTAAAAGTAAAAGTACAGCTGGGTGAATCTTTAACCGAAGGCCGTGGTGCAGGAAATAAGCCTGAAATTGGACGCCAGGCAGCCATTGAAAATCTCGACGATGTGGTTGAAGTAATGGCCGGTAACACCAAAATGGTGTTCATAACAGCCGGAATGGGCGGAGGTACAGGAACAGGAGCTGCTCCGGTAATTGCCAAAGCAGCCAAAGAAATGGGATTGCTTACCGCTGCGATTGTTACCATACCGTTCCGTTTTGAAGGTACCAGAAGAATTAATCAGGCCATTGAAGGAATAAATGAAATAGAAAAATATGTAGACTCTTTGCTCGTTATTAATAATGAAAAACTTAGGGAAGTATGTGGTAATTTGAAATTCTCGGAAGCCTTTTCATATGCCGATAATATTTTAGCAACTGCTGCCAAAGGGATTGCCGAAATCATTACCGTGCCCGGATATATTAATGTTGATTTTGCCGATGTGGAAACCGTACTTACCAATAGTGGCGTTGCTCTTATGGGAACAGGAATTGCCAAGGGCGAAGACCGTGCTGTAAGCGCTGTACAACAGGCATTAACATCACCTCTGCTTAACGATAATGATATTAACGGAACAGAAAATATCCTTTTAAACATTACCTTTGGTAACGATGAAATTACCATGGACGAAATTGGTGAAATTGCCGATTTTGTAAATAACGAAGTGGGCTCCAATCCAAACATTATTTGGGGAACAGGATATGACGAAAAACTGGAAGACCAGATTAGTATTACCATTATTGCTACCGGATTTGAAAGTAATAGTATCCCAGAACTTTATACCAAAAAAACAACCAAAAAAACCATTACATTAGCCGACGAAGAGTTAAAACCAAAGCCAAAACAAAGAAAAAAACCAGAACCCACTCATCCGGTTGAAAATAACAATGATATAGATGGCGACCTTGACGAGTGTTTGGATTTTAAACAGCGAACCATCGATTTTGATATTAAAAAAGACCGAGAATCGGATAAATATATTGTTTTACATCAGCCTGAAAATGAATCTGAAGTAGCCGTTGAAACCAAAAAATCAGAAATTCAGAAAAAATTACAGGAGTCGCGCGAAAGAATGAAAGAACGCCGAATGGAATCATCTAAAATGAAAGATAATATTGATGAAATTGAAAATGAACCCGCTTATAGACGAAAAAATCTGAAAATTGACCAGCCCGTTCATTCGAAAGATTCCAAAATATCGAAATATTCGCTCGAAGATGATGAGGAAGAAAATACAACAAGATTAAGGCCTAATAATTCATATTTGCACGATAATGTAGACTAAAAAAATTGATTACTATGAGTTTACTAAATCAAATTGACCAGGACATAAAAAAAGCCATGCTTGCCAAAGAAAAAGACAGGCTTGTTGCATTAAGAGCCATAAAATCGGCTTTGCTGCTGGCAAAAACAGAAAAAGGCTCGTCGGAATTATCTGAAGAAGCTGAAACCAAACTATTACAAAAACTGGTAAAACAACGAAAAGAATCCGCAGAAATATATCAACAACAGGGACGAAACGATTTAGCCGGAAAGGAACTGGATGAAGCCAAAATCATAGAAAATTATTTGCCGGCACAAATGAGCGATGAAGAATTAACGCACTCAATAAAAATAATTATTGATGAAGTAGGTGCTTCGACTATGGCCGATATGGGAAAAATAATGGGAATAGCCACAAAAAACCTGGCCGGAAAAGCCGAAGGAAAAGCCATTGCAGACAAAGTGAAATCGCTATTAAGTAATTGAAAAAGTGCTAAATATGAAAAAATTTATACTCGCTTTTCTTTCAACATTAATTTTCTTAGGTTGTAATGATGATGATATTGATCAAAGGCCTATGAGTATAACTGAAATATCGAATTGCTATAAACAACAAGAATGGAACGAAAACATAATTACAGAAGAACTAATGGGAAAATGGCAATGGTTTTATACAGAAAACTTTTGGTCACCGGATAAAGGAAGAAATACAGAGAATGAAAAATTGATTGTTGAATTTAATAGCGACTCAACAGTTAAAGTTCAGATTAATAATGAATTTCATGATTCAACCCGCTGGATCGTGGTTCCTTTAACGAATAGCGACTTATATGTTTTGGAATTAGAAAAACCTATACAACAATTATATGGCCAAATATTATTTTGTGAGAATATTCTTATGTTTTTTGACAGTTACAGAGATGGTACAGATAATTATTTTATAAAATTCGATTGAATAACACTCAGGCACATTGAATTTAATGCTTATGTCGAAAGAATGGTTCTTTTTACAGCATATAAAATGCTTTTATCATTTATTTTAACTATTAAATGATGTAAACCTGGTTTTAATTTTAATACACTTACCAATAAAAAATTTAAAGATTTCTTTAATAAAAATATTGCAGCACTTTAAAATTGTTAATAATTTTTTTTGATGCATATATGGTATATCAATAATCATATATGATACTTTTTGACTTACGGCAATAGCAATTACAAATTGCTTGTATTTAAAACAGCGGCATTACAAATGCCGCCGAGCTGGGGTTTCATATATCTTACAACAGGAATATTTAATATTATTGCTGTAATTATCGGTGAGATACTTGGCAAACCAGTACTCCTAATCCTAAAGTATTCCAATTTAGAGCCATCTTTAAAAATACCACAAAAGGGCAATGATAAACGAACAGAAATGCAATGCTGTGCCACTTTAATGTTATCTGCCTTTTTTTTGCTTGGATATACACTACTGGCAATAATAAAAACCGGAACGACAATTAACGGAACAATTCAAGCATTCTTATTTTTATTTGCTATCCTGTTATTTCCTTATTTTAGGATAAGGAAAATTTCTAAGAAGATTAACGCAGAAGACATTGACAAAGAATACTTTATTATTAAATCTCCATTATCTTTTGTTGGTAAAATAATAAAACAAGTATTTGGATTTTAAGGCAACACTACAAAACAAACTATTCCCTGCTTCTAGCAATGTCTTCCATATAATTTGAACCGAATGTTCTTGGAGTATATTTACCTAATTTTTGATTTCCTATTTTTCTCCATGAACCATCCAAAAACTTATAAATAATTATATCATTTTCAGGTTTTTCATTATAATATTCTATACTTCCCGACTCTGAAGCTTCATATAATGGTCCATCAAGGTCTTCTTTATTAATAAAGAAAACATATATATCAAACTCATCAATCAATCTCTCTTTTTCTAAACTAAATAAATTTCTTGCAGCACAATTCAAATAAAAAATTCTAGTATAATTCCCTTCAACATCACAATTCCCCTTAGGAGAATGAATTGCTTCAACAGACCATTGTTCAGGATATTCTTTGGAAATCGCATATAAGCATGCTTTTCCAATACCTAAATCTTTGACATCAAATTCATAATAAATAAGAACTACATCATTCTTTTCTTTGATACTCTTCGTATACGTATCAATATATTTCAGATTTTTTATATAATTAAAAAAGTTAATAGATGAAACCTGATTGTCATTTTGACATTTACAATTACTTATACTTATTATTGCTACTAACACTGTTATAAAACTTCTAATTTTCATAATTGTGAATTTTATTTACTATTTAATTACGGGTCTAAAATAACCTTTCCAGCCGTCATGACTCTGTAATGCATTTCCTGTTCTTGAGTATAAAGATTTTCTAACACAACCTTTACAATTACAGTATCCATCACTAACACAATTAGATTCTTCAGGGCTCCTTGCTCCACTGGATCCTATAGCTTCAATTATTAAAACCTTATCTGTTTCTTTATTATAAGAAATAACTACACCAGTATGACCGTCACCTTCCCCTCTACTCCATAGAAATACATCTCCTGGCTGAATATCTTTGAAATCTAATTCCTTGCTTCCTTCAACATGCTGCATAAATTCATTAAAAGTACCATCCTCTACACTTTTTAACATTTTATCAGTATTAAACGGATTAGGTACATTATTTAATCCGCAAGTTTTTTGTAAAAATCTAGCTGTGAATTCAGAACAATCCATATATTCTGTACCTTCTTCCGTTAAATCAGTTCTTAGATTATCTGTTTCTTGTTTATAATCATTTCCTAAATATTCCTCCATAGCTGTTAAAGCTTCAGAAATTTTCGTCTCCCTTGTATTTGAAAACAAATAATCTTCCAATTTCTCAGCCTGTTCTTTCAACACAACTACACTTAGCATTACCATTTGATTATCTTCGTATTCAAAATCTCCAAAATCGTATCTAATAAAATCATTTTGAACATTATCATATTCATTTAACTCAATTTTAATGTATTCCGATGGATTAAAGTTTAAATCTCCACCATAATCGCTAAAAGGAGCTATAAACCCGATTTGTTCAAATGTTGTTTCTCCAATTTTGATATCATATAATAAACAATCAAAATCATCTCCACTCCAATCCATCCTAATATTATCTTCTTCGATTGAATTTGCTTCTTTTATTTCTTCTAATCGGCTTTTTAAAGCAACTTCACATTCGCTTAACTCCATCGCTGCTTCCTCTTCATCCTGAAACAAATACAGCCCACCTTCAGGGTTATGGATGTAATCCCATTGGTACTTGTATTTGTACAAGGTTTTGACTGTTGGGAGTTTGCTATAAACAACCT
>CAZSIC010000100.1:8352-12941 GCA_964606845.1 uncultured Bacteroidales bacterium | reverse complement strand
AGGAAGATTAAGAGATATTGAATTTCCCAAAGATGCCCTTGTGGGTGGAGTCATACGAGATGATAAAGGAATTATTGCTAAAGGTGATACACATGTAAAAGCCGACGACAGGGTTGTGGTTTTTGCTTTACCCTCAGCAGTAAAAAAACTCGATAATTTCTTTAATTAATATGCTCAATAAAAAAATTATTGTACAGGTTATGGGATTACTTCTTATGATTGAAGGAGTTTTCCTTTTTTTATCATTCTTTGTTAGCCTGTATTTTAATCAGAACGACAAATTTGCACTTGGAATTACAGCCCTTATCTGTTTTACAATTGGAATAACTTTACGTATTGTAACAAAAAATGCTCCAAAGAATATTGGTAAACGCGATGGGTATATTATTGTTAGTATGGTGTGGGTAGTATTTTCTATGTTTGGCGCTTTGCCTTTTGTTATAAGTGGTGCTATTCCATCCTATAACAATGCCTTTTTTGAAACCATTTCGGGATTTACAACTACCGGAGCTTCCATATTAAACGATATTGAAGCCATGCCTCATGGTTTGTTGTTTTGGCGTAGTCTCACTCAATGGTTGGGTGGAATGGGAATTATTGTTTTATCACTGGCTATTTTGCCCATATTTGGCATTGGAGGTATGCAGCTTTTTGTGGCCGAAGTACCGGGCCCAACACCGGATAAACTTCATCCGCGAATAAAAGAAACTGCTAAACGGCTTTGGTTCATTTATATCGGTTTTACACTTGCAGAAACTATATTATTAAAAATTGGAGGTATGTCGTGGTTCGATGCCATAAATCACTCTTTTACCACAATGGCTACCGGAGGGTTTTCAACAAAACAGGCCAGTATTGCTCACTTTCAATCTCCGTTTATTCATTATGTTATTATCTTTTTTATGTTTTTGGCCGGTACAAATTTTACCCTTTCTTATTATGCACTTCATTTTAAATTCGGTAAAGTTTTTAAAAACGAAGAATTTAGATATTATTTTGGGTTTATCGCTTTTTATACAATTATAATTGCTGGAACAATCTGGTATTTTGAAGGTTATCATGTAGAAAAATCATTTAGAGATTCGCTTTTTCAGGTAGTATCTATAATTACTACTACAGGCTATGTAACGGCCGATTATTTAATTTGGGTGCCTTTTATCTCAGTGATGATTTTTTCTTTAATGTTTTTTGGCGGATCAGCTGGTTCAACTGGCGGTAGTATAAAAATAATCCGGGTAATGTTATTGCTTAAAAACAGCTATCTTGAATTAAAAAGAATGATCCATCCAAATGCGGTAATCCCTGTTCGGATCAATAAAAAGAGTGTTCCTCAACAAATTATTACCAATGTTTTGGCTTTTGTAGTTATCTATATGCTTATAACGATTATGAGTACCATCGTTATTTCTGCAATGGGTTATGACCTTGAAACTTCTGTTGGAGCTGTTGCTGCTACATTAGGAAATATTGGCCCGGGCATTGGGCAGGTAGGGCCGGTTGAAAATTATGCACATTTCCCGGTTTTTGGTAAATGGTTTCTTTCTTTCTTGATGTTAATTGGGCGGTTAGAATTATTTACTGTTCTGTTACTATTTTCACCAGCCTTTTGGCGCAAATAATTTTTTATGAATAGAATCATAAAATATTTTGATGACTGGGATCTATACGAAAAAATCTGGCTTTCGCTTTTTACCATTATCATTTTATTCTTATCAATATATTGGAAAGATAACCTTATTGGAATAATCGCTTCTTTAACGGGTATTTGGTGTGTTGTGCTGGTAGCTAAAGGAAAAATTAGCAATTTTTATTTCGGGATGATTAATGTTTTAACTTATGCCTTTGTTGCATATAACCAGAAATATTATGGCGAAGTAATGCTAAATATGTTTTATTTTTTCCCCATGCAGTTTGTTGGGTTTTATTTGTGGTCAAAAAGGCGCGTATCAAAGCATAAAGATGATGTGAAGGTAAAATACATGTCGAATACCCAAAGAATAATTTGGCTTTTAATTACTGTGTTTGCAACATTAGCTTATGGATTTGTTCTGAAAAAACTGGGTGGCAACATGCCTTTTTTCGATTCGGCTTCTACTGTTATGTCAATTATAGCAATGATCCTAATGGTTTTTGTATTTGTTGAGCAATGGATTCTATGGATTTTGGTTGATATCGTAACCATTGTAATGTGGGTTGTTGTTTTAATGAATGGAGGCAGCGATATAGCTGTTTTAATAATGTGGGTTGCTTACCTGGTAAACGCTGTATATGGTTTAATTAACTGGATTAAAATTGCTGAAAAAATTCATTATGAACAAGTTGTAAACTGACCAGCATTTTTATAAAATCAACTCGCCGATACCTTGCCTTATAATTTCGAATGTTCCGCTTGTGCAGTCTACTATTGTTGAAGCCTGGTTATTCCCAAATCCTCCATCAATTACATAATCAACCTGATTCTCGTAATTTTCGTGTATTAATTCCGGATCGGTGATATACTCCAGTATTTCATCATCGTGATGTAATGAGGTAGTCATAATAGGATGCCCTAGCTGTTTAACAATTTCGATAGGAATATTGTGGTTTGGAATTCTTATTCCAATGGTTTTTTTCTTGGTTTTATGGAATTTCGGAACATTGCTGCTTGCATTCAGGATAAAAGTAAAAGGCCCGGGAAGGTTCTTTTTTAATAATTTAAAAGTAGGGTTGTTAATATGCATGGTAAATTGAGAAACCTGGCTAATATCGCTGCAAATAATCGAGAAATTTTCTTTTAAAGCATTTTTCCCTTTAATCATTACAATTCTGTCGAAGGCTTTAGGGCTGTTAATACTCCAGCCTAACCCATACACCGTATCGGTAGGATAAATGATTAATCCGTCGTTTTCGAGCGCCTCAATAACCATTGCCATTTCGCGCGGGTTAGGATTATCCGGATGTATTTGCAATAACATATTAAAGGTTCCTTTCTTTTTTTATCATTTGCAAATGTAATTATAATCTAATTATAAGGATGTTTAAACAAAAAAAAGGTTGCTATGGTAAGCAACCTTTTTTCATATTGTTTGATAAAATTTAACCGTTCACTTTTTTATAATCAGCTAAGAATTTTTCTAATCCAATGTCTGTTAATGGATGATTTAATAATCCAAGAATTGCATTTAACGGGCAGGTAGCTACATCGGCACCAACTTCCATACATTGAATAATGTGCATGGTGTGTCTAATAGAAGCAGCAAGCACCTGCGTTTCGAATCCATAATAATTGTACATTTCTACTATTTGTGCAATTAATTCCACCCCATCGGTAGAAATATCGTCTAACCGGCCAATAAAAGGTGAAACATAAGTAGCTCCGGCTTTTGCAGCAAGTAATGCCTGTCCGGATGAAAAAACTAATGTGCAGTTAGTCCTGATGCCTTTATCCGATAAATATTTTATGGCTTTGATACCATCTTTTATCATGGGTACTTTAACTACAATTTGTGGATGCAGGGCAGCCAGTTCTTCAGCTTCTTTTATCATTCCGTCAAAATCGGTCGATATAACTTCAGCACTTACATCACCATCAACAATTTCGCAAATGGTTTTGTAATGATTGATAATATTTTCTTTACCACTAATTCCTTCTTTAGCCATTAACGAAGGATTTGTAGTTACACCATCAAGCACGCCCAAATCCTGTGCTTCTTTTATTTGGTCGAGGTTTGCTGTATCAATAAAAAATTTCATAATGTATTTTTGATTTAAATGAATAACCTGATTTTACGTTGCGAAATTAATTTATTTTTTTGACTATTAAAATTTTCATTTTATCAAATAATAAACGACTTATTTTGTCTTCCCTCTTAACTGCCAAGGGCAGCATTATGAAATGTTATAATGATTCTTCTATGTTTTTCAACTTATTAATTAAACGAAATACCGTCGTGACAGATTCTTGGTCAGCTGGCGGTAAATCCTTTTTAGAATTATATAGTCTTTTAGCTCTCTCATAAGCTATTTGCTCTCTTTTTTTATTCTCCCTATCAGGTATTGCTTGTAATATTTCGTAAAATTCTTGGGAAACACTTTTTGTATTTTTACCATCATAAGTAACATTAAAATCTTTTAAATATGTATTAATTGTTTGGTTATATTCTAAACGATCCATAGCTCCTCCTTGATGATCTTCAAAATGAAGTATGAGCCAATATTCAAATGCTTGAATTGAATATGCAACATTAAAAGTACATTCTAAACCTTCATCATTGTATAGCTTGAAGTAAGGTGTATTTTTAAATAATGTACCTTCAGCTTTATAAACGGAATTGTTAAAATCTCCTTTTTCATAATTGTCTTTATCATAAATACACCATACATGATTGTAAAAATTTCCTTTTTGAGCTTCTTGCAATACTAATAACAAGGCTTTATCAATAATAGATAAACCTTGTCTTCCTGTTCCAATAGTTTTTATTGAAGCATTTGATAGTTTAAATAAATTAAAATAATCAACTTCAGTATTTTTACCCTCACAAATTAATAAATACTTTTCGGTCTTCTTTTTAGGCTCAGAACGGTTTACATTTGGTTCGGTTCTTCTTTTT
>CAZSIC010000100.1:0-8252 GCA_964606845.1 uncultured Bacteroidales bacterium | reverse complement strand
TCTTCTTTTTAGGCTCAGAACGGTTTACATTTGGTTCGGTTCTTCTTTTTTTTCGTTTTGTTTCTCTTAATTGTTCTAAATGTCGCTTTCTTTTTTCTGTTTGAATAGCTTTTTTATCTTTCATTTTCATAGCGACAGAATGTTAATTAATAATTTTTGAAAAGTCACCTAAGAAAGGAATTGCTCCATATTTACCTTCAATATAATTCTTTTCAAAATCTTCTTCTTTTCGAATCTTCTTACCATCTTCTGTAATAAAGTCTGCCAGAGAATATAAGTAAACTGCACCATATAGGTTTTTCTCCGTAAACCAAATTTGGTCACGTCTAAAGTTACTATGTTTAAGCAAGTTAGTATCATGAGTGTTAAATACTAATTGTGCATTATTTTTATTTGCTTTTTTATTATTAAACAACGCAATAATTTTTAATACTAACAATGGATGTAGTTTTGCGTCTAATTCATCAATAAATAAAACCTTCCCATTTTCAAGAGTATCAATGACAGGTCCAGAAAGTGCAAAATATTTATTTGTTCCTGAAGACTCATCTCCTTCCATAGAGAATTGAGCTAAACTTTTCTGTCTCTGATTCTGCTCATCGAAAATAAGATGATGAGTCATTAAATTATAGATTTCTAAATTCTCAAATTTAAATTCTTTTTCCTTTAAGGAAAGTTTTAGTTTTTTAATAACATCTGGACCAATTTCTGATTCATCCACAGGTTCTTGAGTGATATCCTCAATTCCTAAATCAGCAAATTTAATGAAATCTAAAATCTTTTGTTTACTATCAGAGTTTTCCAGCATTTGAAATGAGTAACCAGAATAACCTTTTTCTTGAATTCCCGAAATAACATTTAATTTATTAAACCAATCAAGAACCTGAGTAGCAATAGGATCATTAAATTGTGCTGCTACAGATAATAATAAAGCATTTTCTCTAACAAGTCCTTCTCTTGAAATAAGTTTACCTTTTTTAAACTCTCTTTCATGAATTTGCGAAAAATCTTGGTCTTCTCTATAAAATAACTCTACCTCCTTAGTCCTGGGCCTGTAATATAACCATTCAGCATGAATTTTATCTTTACTTACTTCAAATCCATATCTGAATTGTACTTCTTTATGTACAAATAAAACTTCAAATTCTGAATTACTTAATTTACTTTCTGTGTTTAACCGAAAAGGATCAACTCCAATTGTTTCTTTTGCTTGCGATTCTTTAGAAGAATTTCTAATGAAATTTTTCATAAAACCTAGAGCATCAAATAATTTAGATTTACCTGAAGCATTAGCACCATAAATTACAGCACTTTTTAAAAGAGAATAATTAAAACAGTCTGAAACAATTTTATTTTCTTCATTTTCAGGAAAATAGTTTGATGCGACCATACTCAAAACATTTCTTTCTTTAAATGTTTTATAATTCTCTATAGAAAATTGAATAAGCATATTTTTACGATTTTATTGCAATAAATGCGTTTATCTCACAAATATAAACAGAATTATTGATATTTTGTTTATATTTTGTCAAAAAATGGCCTAAAGTGTTATTGCTATTGTACTTTTTAAGCAAATTGGCCAATTATAACAAGATAAGAAAGCTAATTTTTATAAAGATATTTCAGTGTTGGCATTGCAATAAAATAAATATGCCCAATTGCTACCGCGGCATCATTGTCCTCCAGTAATAATTTCTATCCAATGTATTTTTAAGATTTTTCTTTTAATACCTTATAAATACCATATTTTCGGCAATAACGGAAAAACCAGCTGTATTCCATTTCAATATTATATTTTTCTTTGACCTTGTGTTGGAGTTGTTCTATGGTTTTTACACTTTTTGCCGAAGCCATTCTTTTAATCTGATGTCTGTATGGATGTAATTTTGATTTACGCCTTTCGGCGTATTTAAATTTTAATAAACCATCAATACCTTTTTTTAAATAAATTTTAGTCCAGTCGGCAATAGAATCTTCATGTATCCCTAATAATTGAGTAATATTTTCGTTTTTTTGGCCTTCATGTTTTAAAAGGATGCAATAGGCTCGTTTTAGTATGTTTTTCTTGTGTTGATTTTCTCTAACAAGCTTCCTTAGCTCGTTTTCTTGTGTTTGAGTAAGATTTATTGTATACCCCATGGATAAGAAATATTTTCATACAAGTTATGAAAACGGAAATTAAAAAGCAAGTATCTATGAGGTATTTTATTGATTTATTTTATTTCGATGGATAAATAAAATTCAAATATTTTGAATGATTTAGTTGAAAGGTGTTACTTTTACCCAATCTTAGATCGTTAAATTTTAAAACAGGGTTGTGCAAAAAACATTAATTGTAATTCTGGGGCCTACAGGTATTGGTAAAACAGACCTAAGCATTGATATTGCGCGTGAGTTTGGTACAGAGATCATATCTTCTGATTCGCGCCAGATTTATAAAGAATTAAAAATTGGTACTGCTGTACCTTCTGATGAACAATTAAATCAAGTAAATCATCATTTTATCGGGAATAAATCAATCTACGATTATTACAATGCCAGCATGTTTGAATTTGAGGTGCTTGATTTACTTCAAGAATTATATAATAATTATAATCAGGTGGTTATGACCGGCGGATCGGGGATGTATATCAATGCGGTATGCGATGGAATTGATGAACTCCCCACCATAGATGAGCAATTACGTGATGAATTAATTCAAAAATACCAGGCTGAAGGGATAGAAAGTTTACGTATTCAACTCAAAATGCTTGATCCGGAATCGTATCATAAAATAGATCTGAAAAATCCTAAAAGAATTCTCAAAGCACTTGAGGTAACAATACAAACAGGGAAACCTTATTCTTCTTTTCTTACACAACCCAAAAAACAAAGGCCGTTTAATATCCTGAAAATTGGTTTACAGCGTGATCGGGATGAATTGTATGAAAGAATTAATTTGCGAGTTGATCAGATGATAGAGGAGGGATTGGTTGAGGAAGCCCGTAAATTTTTTAAAGACAGGCATTTAAATTCGTTAAATACGGTTGGTTATAAAGAACTTTTTGAACATTTTGAAGGGAAAATTAGTTTAGATAAAGCGGTTGAGCTGATCAAAAGAAATTCAAGGCATTATGCAAAGAGGCAGATGTCATGGTTTAATCGGGATAAAGACATTCATTGGTTTCATCCCCAAAAGAAAAAAGAGATTATTGATTTTATTAAAAATAAAATTTAAATGAGAACAGACTTTAATAATCATTTTGTTATCAGGGTTTATGGTTTATTTATCAATAATAACAAAGAAATTTTGATAAGCGACGAATTTCAATTAAACATGAAAATGACAAAATTTCCTGGTGGTGGAATGGATTTTGGCGAAGGAACCATTGATTGTTTAAAACGCGAAGCGATAGAAGAGATGGGACAGGAGGTTGAAATCATCGAGCATTTTTATACCACAGATTATTTTCAACCTGCTTTTTTTTACGATAATTATCAACTTGTAAGTATTTATTACCTGGCAAAGTTTAAAGAACCTGTAAAGTTTAAAATATCTGAAAAACCATTTGATTTTTCGGAGCTTAAAAATGGGAATATATCCTTTCGCTGGGAGCCGCTTATTAGTTTATCAGAAAAAGATATGACTTTTCCGGTTGATCAAAAAGTGGTTGGAATGTTAAAGCAAAGGTTTATTTAGCTCTTCAATACCCTCAATGAATCTGTCCCAACCAAACTTTTTCTTTTCAGTAGTAACATTTTTTGAGAATTCTTCTTCGCGGGCATGCAGAAAAAAATCAATTAATGCATCAGCAACTGCCTGTGGGTTTATTTCGGTTATATAACCTACTTTTTTATGTGGCACAATCTCAGCCAATCCACCAACATCTGTAACAAGCATAGGCCTGTCGAAATGATAAGCAATTTGAGTAACTCCGCTTTGTGTAGCACTTTTATATGTTTGTACAATAATATCAGAGGCACAGAAATAATATTTAACCATTTCTGATTGAACAAAGCCATTGGTAAAAATGATTTTATCTTTCAAATGATAGGTTTCAATTAAATCATCATAAACCTTTCGATCTTCATAAAACTCTCCTGCAACAATTAATTTTATGGGAAATTTGTATAATCTTTCGTCTGCTAAAGCTTTAATTAAGATATCCAGCCCTTTGTATTTTCTGATGATTCCAAAAAATAAAAGATATTTATAATCAGGCGAAAGGCCTAGCTTTTTTAGTGCTTCAGATTTTGGAATCTTTTCTCCAAATGTGTTATAAATAGGGTGTGGGGCAAATATTTTATTTTGGTTTTCGGTAAATAAGTTTAAGTCATTTAATACCGATTTTGACATGGCAATAAATCCGTCGCATTGTTTTACAAAGTATCTGGTTAGCTGATTTTTTAAAGGGAAGTTTTCGTGCGGAACTACATTATGCATGATGGCAAAAATTTTGGCCTTGGATTTTTTTCTGATCTGTTTTGCAATCGTTCCAAGGCATGGTGCCATAAAGGGCATCCAGTAATGGATCATTACATATGTTGGATTTTCTTTGGCAATTTTATTGCCTGTACGAATCCAGTTTATTGGATTGATTGAGTTGATAGATACATCAATGTTTAAATTTTCAGGTTTGTCACCTTCTGCAAATTGAGTTTTTCCTGGAAAAAGAAATCCAGGGTATTGCAATGAAAAAGTGTAAATTTTTACAGGGCCATTAGCTTGTTGGTAACTGTTTGCCAGTGCCTGGTTAAAATCAGCAATGCCACCGCGTAAAGGATATGCCGGCCCAATGAGTATTTTTGTCAAAACTAAATATTTATTTTTTTCTCGATTTGGTAATTATTTCTGTCTGATGAGCTTCTCGAAACTAATTCACCCAAAAAACCCGCTAAAAAGAGCTGTGTACCCATAATCATCGATGTTAGGGCAATGTAAAAAATTGGGCTGCTGGTAACCAATGGTGCGTTGATTCCGTTCCATAAATAATAAAGCTTCTGTCCACCAAGCCAGACTGCAGCTAAAAAACCGGCAACAAACATTAATGTTCCAAGGGTACCGAAAAGGTGCATAGGCCGTTGGCTAAATTTTGAAATAAATGTGATGGATAATAAATCAAGGTACCCTTTGATAAATCGGTCGATGCCGAATTTGGTTACTCCATATTTTCTAGACTGATGCTTAACAATTTTTTCTCCAATATTTGAAAAACCTGCTTTTTTTGCAATTACAGGAATATAGCGATGCATCTCGCCATAAACTTCTATATTTTTAACCACTTCGTTTTTGTAAGCTTTTAGTCCGCAGTTAAAATCATGTAATTTTATTCCTGTTAGTATACGGGCTGTCCGATTATATAATTTGCTAGGAATGGTTTTACTAATTGGGTCGTACCTTTTTTTCTTCCATCCCGAAACCAGGTCGTATCCTTTTTCCTTTATCATTAGGAATAGCTCCGGGATTTCATCAGGATTATCTTGTAAATCGGCATCCATGGTTATTACAACATCGCCTTTGGCATCGCCAAAACCGGTATGCAATGCTGCTGATTTACCATAATTTTTACGGAATTTTATTCCTTTTACTTCCGGATTTTTGTTACTCAATTCAGAAATTACCTGCCACGAGTTATCTTTGCTTCCGTCATCTACCAAAATGATTTCATACGTATATTGGTGGTCGATCATTACTTTTTTGATCCAATCAACCAGTTCGGGAAGCGATTCTTCTTCGTTTAATAAAGGTACTACTACAGAAATATCCATAATTTATTGTTATCAAATGTCACACTTCGACAGGCTCAGTGTGACTATATAATCTTTACTCTTCATCTATATCTTGCATTGCCGATTGATAGGGGTCTCCTTCTTTTTTAAGAATTGCAGAAGTAATTAAAGCGATGATAAAGCCAAAAAACATCATTTCGATAAAACCCAATAGAGATATTAAAAAAGGTTTCATTATTTTTTTCTGCATAGCAACCCCCAATTCAATTTGTTCATCTGTTACGCCTTGTTTTAGAAGTTGTTCTTCAGTCATTAACAACAATTTGTCGATATAATCAGGGTCAATAACAGTAACAAGCAAGTAGCTGTAAATGGTGTAAATGATTGCAGCAAATAAGAGCATCAAGGTGCTTAATCCTAAAGCTTTGCTGTATGAAATGATTCCATTTAAATGATTGTCCCGATAGGATTTAACGCCCCAAATAAAAAATGCGATTATAATAACATAGATTACGTATCCCAGGTATTTGTTAAGATGTAAATTAAAGAAAAATAACAAAATAGAATAAATAATTAGAGCTAATCCTAACATTACTCCTAAATTTATTGCTGTTTTAAAAAAAGAGTTTGATTTTTCTTCCATAGTGATAAGGCTTTAATTAATACAAAAACAAATATATCAGTTTTTAAAGAAATAATAACTCAAATATTTGAAAAGATTTTTTTAATTACTACTTTTGTGCTCCCGGGCAAGTCTTACACGACCAGCTCCTGTTGAACTCCCCCAGGTCCGGAAGGAAGCAAGGGTATACGGTTGTAGCGGTGCGATGTAAGTAGCTTGCCCGCTTTTTTTGCAATATTTTCAGAAAATGATATAAAAAAATCCCGCATCTATTTTGATACGGGATTTTTTGTTGAATTATCTTTAAATTATTTTGTAATTCTTTCAAGCCATTTAAGCATGAAGATCATGGTTGCCATAGATAGTACACAAACAACAACAAACATGGTCCATGTAATCCATAGTGGAACACTTTCATAAAGAATAGCACCAATAAATAATAACTGGTTACCTACGGCTGTTGCTCCTAGCCATCCACCTTGCATTACACCCTGATATTGAGGAGGTGCAACTTTGGAAACAAATGAGATTCCCAGTGGGCTGATAAACAACTCAGCAACGGTAAGGATTAAATAAGTTCCGATAAGCAGCATCGGAGTAACTCTTTGAGCTTGAGCTAACGGAGCTCCGTCTTGTGCAGGGTCGATGGTCTCAAAAGAAGGTAAACCAATAGAACCTAATGTCATTACTAAATAAGCCGAAGCTGCAATTCCCATACCAATGGCAATTTTCTTAGGTGTTGATGGTTCCATTCCTTTGGCTCTTAACCATCCGAAAAGACCTACTACAATAGGAGTTAACAGAACAATAAATAAAGGATTCACAGACTGGAATATCTCGGCACCTTCTAGGGTAACAATACCTAAATTAATTGCAATCCCGCTTAAGTTAGTATAGTCGCGGGCAAACATGGTAAGTGTTAGTCCATTTTGGTGGAAAGAGAACCAGAAAAAGATTACTATACCAAATACTGCAAATAATGCATAAAGACGTTGTCTGATTTCCTGAACACTCATTTCAGGAATAGAATCAGTAGTTTCTCCTTTTTCACCTTTCTTCTGAACTTTAGGGAATTTTTTTGTATTGGTTAAGTAAATGATTAGAGATATAAGCATTGCTCCTACAGCAATACCAAATGCATAGTGGTAACCTGCTGTAAAAATATTTAGATATTCGTTAGCGAAAGCATCAAGGCTATGAGCTGCTCCACCAACAGAAGCTTTAATTTCTTCAAATCGAGATAAGGCTTCTTCACTTAAACCTGATCCAAGATGTTTGTGACATAATGCAGGTAGGTCTGGATTGTAATTAAATCCATTGTTATTTAGCCACCAGTTTCGGATACCAATTGCTGCGAATGGAGCAAAAATAGCACCCACATTAATGAACATATAGAAAATAGCAAAACCAGAGTCTCTTAATTTTCCATACTTTTCGTTGTCATACATTTGCCCTACCAATGCCTGTAAGTTACCTTTGAACAAGCCATTACCAAAAGCAATAACAAATAATCCAAAAATAGTTAGTATAAGCATTGCCATTCTTGATGACTCAGGAACCGGAGTAGGAGATGGCAGAGCTACAATAATATAACCTACTGCCATAATTAAAATACCTGTTAAAATAGTTCCTTTGTAATTTCTTAAGCGGTCGGCAATTAATCCACCAGCAAATGCAAGAATGTAAATTGAAAAATAAAAAACCGAGTAAATAAGTCCTGCATCTTTACCCGATAAACCAAACTTTGCCTGTAAAAAAAGCACCAGAATAGCCATCATGGTATAGAAGCCAAATCGCTCCCCCATATTAGCCAGGGCTGCTGCAATTAAACCTTTAGGATGTCCTTTAAACATAATTTATTAGTTTTAGTTAATAATAGTTTTCAACATATTTAAAAAGGAATGACAAATATAAAAATCTT
>CAZSIC010000099.1:0-12957 GCA_964606845.1 uncultured Bacteroidales bacterium | reverse complement strand
TCGACCCGATTTCCCGGAAAACCACTGGCGGATATCAAGGGTAAAAGCATGATAAAAAGAGTTTATGAACAGGCAAAAAAAGCCCTCGACAATGTTTATGTGGCTACTGATGATGAAAGAATTGCCAATGAGGTAAAACATTTTGGAGGACAGTTTGTAATTACATCTAAAAATCACGAAAGTGGTACAGACAGGCTTGCCGAAGCCATTCAAACCATCCAGAAGCAACTGGCTACCCATTTTGATGTAGTGATAAATATACAGGGCGATGAACCCTTTATTGAACCCGCTCAGATCAAAGAATTGATGAATTGTTTTACCCACAATGAAACAGAAATCGCCACATTGATCAAAAAAATATCTGACCCGGATGATATTTTTAATCCAAATAAACCCAAAGTGATTTTTGATCATCAAATGAATGCTATCTACTTCAGCCGTTCACCTATTCCATACATTCGTAATGTAGAAAAGAAACACTGGTTAAAATCTTTCGATTTTTATCGCCATATTGGAATGTATGCCTACAAAACCGATGTTTTGTCAAAAATTACCCGCCTTGAAAGATCGAAGCTTGAAATAGCCGAATCGCTGGAACAAAACCGCTGGATTGAAAATGGTTATACCATTAAGGTTTCAGAAACCCATTTTGATTCTATGGGTATTGATACGCCTGAAGATCTTCAAAAAGCATTAAACTCTATCAAAAAAGGTTAATCGTTAAAATCTTTTTAATGGAAATCCGAAAGTTTAGAACCAATATTATTCAATCAATCGTTGAGTTATGTTTTTAGGCGATGTATTTGTTTCTAATTTCATTTTTTCAAAAAAAATCGATTGTAACCATAATCTTATTAGCAATCTGCAAGGCTGTGGTTAAGGTGTTTAAATCGGGATAGAGATTGCCGTTCTTACCTGAATAATGGCTATGCCCAATGGGTTTCATTTCATATATTTCCTGTCCGGATCTTGAATCAATTTCGGTAGCATAAACTAAAGCTGGTTGGGATGATGATTTGTAGTGCTCATCATCCGGATATTTATTGTTTGTCCAGTATTGATTCCAATCCCAAGACTGATTAATTTCGAAAAGAATCCTAAACTGTTCAGGTAATACGGAGTCGGCTCTGGTTTTTAAAACAAATCCGGATGTTGGTGTAGCACCGGTGTATGCATCTACTACAGGATTTTTGGGTGTGGGTAAATAATAACCATCTGACGCCTGAATACCTCTTTTATGTCCCCAATAAGGCAAAGCTGCAGGCCTCCGCCTGGCTCCATTTACCCAACGGTTATCTCTTACTTCTCCAAAAGTAAAAATTCCTTTGGCTATTGATTCTGCAACATAAAGTGTTTGAATATAATTGCCTTCCATATCTTCAATCCAAACTGCCATGAGCGGGTAATAAATTTCAGGTCCTTCATAAAATCGAATTTCAATTTCTGGCCCTTTGCCTTCTTGATTGGTCTCTAAAATATGTTTCGGTAATTCGCTCTCTTGAGTCTGCTGAGCTTTTGAATTAAAAGTCATAAAGAACAAAGCAGCAATAATAAAATATTTAGCCATAACAATAATGATTAAAATTGAACAATAATTCCCAATGATGGCAACACTGTACCCGTACCGTCACTTTTAATTCTTTTCAAATCATACCTTGTCGGATCATCAGGGTCAATTAAGACATTCCCATTCTGATCGGTTTGTGTAATAAGTTTATCGGGCTCATCGGATTTAAAATTATATACATTCTGCACATCAATATAAAACATTAATGACCATTTGTCAAAAAAATATTGCTTATCAATTCTAATATCGAGTTGATGAAAAGGATCTAAGCGTAGAGCATTTAATTGAGAATAATCCAAATATTCTCGTCCGCGAGCATTCCATGCATTTATAAGGCTCGATTTATTTTCATCAAACGGTGTATAGGGCGGCCCGCCAACAAATCGCCACTTAAATCCAACCTGCCAGTTACGTTTTAAATCTCTTGTTGCTGTTAAATTTAATAAATGTATATTATCCCACGATGTTGATATATAAGATGATGTAAGATTTAAATTCTGGTCAAACTTCTTAAACTCACTACGAACCAGCGTGTAAGAAAGCACGATGTTAAATCCCCATAAACTTCTATGCCGCGCTAATAGTTCCAATCCATATGCCTGCCCTTCGGCAATTGATAATACCTCCTCATCCCCAAAAGTGCCATAATCGGCTCCTTTATTGGCTAAAGAAATTGAATCATTAACAGAAAAAGGATAATCACGATAATACTTATAAAATCCTTCAATAGAAATAACACTTTCATCGTTAGGAAGATATTCAAAACCACTTACCAGGTGATCAACCGAAATATATTTTAATCCGTTTGATTTATTGATTAGATCGCCTGAAGCATCACTAAATCCTAAGGTTGTATAAGCCGGCCTTTGATAGTATCGGCCGGTATTAAAATTAACCGAAAAATCGGGCTTTATTTTATAAGAAGCAGAAAAACGCGGAGAAATTTGCGAAAGCAAATCAGACATATCGGATGAGTAGTTATTCGCATCTGCTCTTACACCTAAAGAAAGTGATAACCTCTCTTTAAAATACTCTTTGCTGATTTGGCCAAACACTGACCACGACCACAAATCTAAATTGGTATTGTAATTAATGGTTTGTGTAGCGTTACCAACAAACTGTTTTCGAAACGTCGTGTTTGTGTACTGGGCATATTCTGCACCTGCACCATAATTTATTTTATATCCATCATCGGTTCGTGTTGTATTTTCATACCTTAATTTTGTTTCTGTCTCTTCCGATTGATAATCAAATGTCAATAACGAATCTACCTCTATATTGTCCTGATATTTATACGAACGATTATTAAGTGCATTTCTACTTAAAACCCAGGTGTCATAACTTTTTTCTCTGTAATGTTTATATACGGCTCCAACCGTGTAGCTCCATTGTTCGTTTACAGGAATATAATTTAAAATATAACGCTGATCTTCTGTATCGTTGGCATCAAGATTTAGATCGAATTGATCAATAGCTCCCAAACCAATTAATGTAAGTTCATTTTTTTCGTCAAAACGGGTTTTAATTTTAAACTGTGCATCATTGTAAGTAGGTAAGAAAGGTAACTCCAAAACAGCGAATAAAATTTGAAGATAAGATCTCCGGGCAGAAAAAATAAACGTTGTATTGTCGGTAATTGGCCCGTCGAAAGTTAAAGCAACTTCTGACGCACCCAACGTTCCCTGTGTCTCGAGCTTTTCTTTGTTCCCGTCTTTTTGTTTAAACTCCAAAACCGAGCTTAAAGCATTCCCTCTGTTTGCAGGAAAAGCACCCGAATAAAAATCTACTTCGCGAATAAAATCCACATTAATAATTCCTACCGGTCCTCCTGAGGCTCCCTGTGTCGCAAAATGGTTTATATTCGGAATTTCAACACCATCCAGGTAAAAGGAGTTCTCGCTGGGGCCACCTCCGCGCACAATTACATCATTTCTCTGTACCGGTGTTGAAGCTACTCCCGGAAATGACTGGATAACTTTCGAAATATCACGGTTTGCTCCAGGGCTTTTTTCAATATCCTTAATACCTATCCTACGCAATGATACCGGGCTTTCTTCTGTTTTTCTGAAAGGTGATGGCTTAACAACAACCTCATCCAGCGCAATCGATGTTTCTTCCAGCGGAATGTTTAAAAAAACTGTTTTTGCATTGGTAACCATTACCTCTTCCGTAATATAAGTTTTAAAACCAACAGCTGAAACCTGTAATTTAACAAACCCTGGCTCTATTCCGGTAAATAAAAATTCACCATCAAAATTTGATGCTGTTCCTATTGTGGTTTGATATATAACGACATTGGCAAAAGGCACCGGCTCATTATTTTTACTATTAAAAATACGGCCTTGAATTTTCCCGCTGTTTTTTTGTTGCGCTATAACTGCATTGGAAAGAAGAATTAAAAAAAAGAGAATAAATCCTTTGTGAAATTTCATTTTGTTTTAAATTTTTATTGATAAGCTTAACATCAAATTTTAAATATTGTTCAATAATTTCTCTTGAATTAAAATTTTTTGAGTACTTTTTAACACTCAAAAATGATAAAAAATGTTTCGATTCTTTTGTACATTTCTGTTAATGTTAATCACCTTATGGTCAAATGCCCAGCATGTTCATTTCGGCCAAATGAACAATGAGTATATGACCAAGTTTGACCGTTTTGATAAAGAAACCGGGCTAAGCGATAACCTATGCACAAAAATTTATCAGGACAGATACGGTTATATTTGGGTGGGTACAGCAAACGGGCTTAACCGTTTTGATGGGTATGAATTTATCCATCTTACACATGATGAAGTTGACACTACAACTCTTTCGGATAATTTTATCAGTGATATTACAGAAGACAGGTTTGGTAATTTATGGATTGCAACACATAATGGACTCAATCAATACGACCGTTTGAATGGCCAATTTATACGCTGGGAAAAAACTGAAACCAAAAACAGTATCAGGGATAATCATGTAAGGGCTATTTTAGCAGATTCGAATTTTTTATGGATTGAAACACTGGATGGAACCTTAAGTAAATTAGATATCAAAAATAAGAAGTTTTCACATTATAAACACCAGGCAATAACACAACCCTATTATAATTACCATGCCTTGTTTAAAGATTCTGAAGGAGCAATTTGGGCTGGCGGAAGAAATTTAGGCCCCATAAAATTCAATCCTGAAAATGAAACCTTTGCTTACATTGAAAATGGAGATATTGATGAAGGCAAAAAAAGGGACCTGGATGTTGCCAGCTTTTTTATTGATAATCAAAATACTTTTTGGATTTCAGCAACTGATGGGATTTATACATACGACAAAAAGAACAATTACTTTCAAAGTTTTTTAGGAACATCAACTTATTCTATCATACAAGATGATCATGGTGATATTTGGTTTGGTTCAGGCAGTGGTGTTTACCGTTTTAATTATAACAACCAATTGTTAGTTCATTATATAAATGATGAGAATAACCCACACTCTTTATCAAACAACCATGTAAACCAAATATTTGAAGACAAGGATGGAAATATTTGGGTTGCTACAGATAACGGCTTGAATAAAACCAGCTTGCAAAAGAATATTTTTGGCCATTTTTACCATATTCCCGGAAATAAAAACTCTTTAAGCTCAAATCAGGTTGCAACATTAACAGTCGACTCTGAAGATAATCTTTGGATTGGGTATGAAAATAAAGGATTCGACTATTATCAGATTGAAACCGGCCTTATAAAGCATTTTCGGCAAAAAGACTATCCAACTATGAAATCAGACAGGGTTTCGAAACTTTATTTTGATCGTAACAATCAACTTTGGTTAGGATTATGGCAGGGCGTTGGGTTTAGCAAATACAATCCATTAAAAGGTAATTTTAGTCACTATGCATTTGATCCGGATACAAGAAAAAGGGACTGGTACAACGATTTTTTGGAAGACCAAAATGGGAATTTTTGGGTTGGCATGTGGGGTTCTAATGGATTGCACCTATTTAACCGTAAAACAGAAAAATTTGAACCCGACCATTTTAGGCCGTCAAATGCGCCGTTAATAAATACAATTACAGCCCTTGCTAATGATTCTGATAATTTATGGATAGGAAGCAACAATCGATTTATTTATAGATATCATTTTAAAACAGGCCGCTTTTTTGCATACACAAATGGAGAAAGAACCTATTCAGAATTTGAAAAAATTCGTTTTAAAAACATTTTTGATTTTAAAGAGGTATACAAAATAATCATCGACAGCTTAAATCGAAAATGGGTAATTACCGACAAAGGAATCATATCAATTCAATCAGAACAAAATAAATTTATTGCTTTTCCGGTGGAAAAGGATCAAAAAATCCAATTCATTAATAATTCTCCCGATCAACAAAATGTATGGCTGCTAATTAACAATCAATTAAATCACTTTAATTTCAGAAAACAGGCATATGAAAATATTAATATTAAAAAAATAAAAGCTGAAAAAATAAAATTTGTTTATGATTGGAATAATTTAAGTTACCTGATTACTAACCATGAAATTTTGCAATGGGATCAAAAGCTTGAAGAAATCATTACCACTGATTCTTTTAAAGATGATATCATACAAAAAGTTTTTTACGATCAATCTAATAACCTCTGGTTATTTACCGAAAACAATATATTGATCTATGATCAAGATTTAAAAAAAGTAAATTTTGATTATAATATTTCAACATTAAAAAATGCAGATATAAATAATGTTTTTGAAGATTTAGACAGCACCTTGTATGTTGCTACAAACAATGGCCTGTTTAAGATTAATCCATCCAGAAATAAAATTGAAAATATTTGTACTGAAGTAAATAATGATATCATTAGCAATCAAATTAAAGCAATTACTACCGATAAATACAATAATTTATGGATTGGAACCATAAAAGGGTTGTGCAAATATAATGCTAATCAGCATACTTTTGAGGCATTTAATAAACCCGGTGAACAATCATTAACATCGCATTTAGTAAATAATTTATACGAAGATAAACAAGGCAATATTTGGGTTGGAACAACCAATGCCGGTCTAAATTGTTTAAATCCCAGAACCGGAATTATTAACCATTTTATGCATAATAATGAAGATTCAACAACGCTCTCCAGCAATGATATTCAGTGTATTTTTCAGGATACAAAAGACAGAATTTGGGTGGGTACCGATAATGGGCTGAATTTACTGGAACAAAACGCTAAAAAATTTAAGCGGTTTAATAAAAAAAATGGACTGCCCTCTAACATGATAACAGCAATTATTGAAGATCATAGCAATAATCTGTGGATAGCTACCGACAATGGCTTTTGTAAGTTTAATCCTGAAAAAGAAATTTTCGAAAATTACTATAAACAAGACGGGTTACAATCAAACAAATTCACCAATGCAGTTGCAAAATTAAAAACCGGCCGTTTAGTTTTTGGAGGAGAAAATGGAATCAACATTTTTCATCCTGATGATATTGAAATTAATTATAGAGACTTAGAAGTACAAATTACAAATTTTAAGATTTTTAATGATAATTATAAAACTGACTTTACCAATACAAATGATATTAATTTAAATTATAAAGAAAACTTTTTTACCATTTCTTTCTCAGCGCTAAACTTCTACAATCCGCAACACTTTTCCTATAAATATAAGCTAAAAGGTATTGATCCCAAATGGGTTAAGGTAAAGAACACATATTCGACAGTGTATACAGATATTAGCCCGGGCAATTATACTTTTGAGGTTATGGCTATAGCTCCTGACGGAACTGAAAGTAATACTAAAACCCTGAACATAAATATTAAACCGCCCTTTTGGCAAACCTGGTGGTTTTTTGTATTAATCGGAATCATTAAATTCTCGATTATTGGTTGGATAATATACTTAAGATTTAGAAAATATAAAGCAGAAAAAGAAAATATTAAATTAGAACAAAAGCTTTTGCGATCGCAAATGAATCCACACTTTATTTTTAATGCGTTGTTTTCGATCCAAAATTTTCTTTATGCACACCGAAATGAAGAAGCAGACCGCTACTTAACCAAATTCTCACGATTATTACGTTTAACCTTAGAGAATTCACGCGAGGCCCAAATTACCATTGAGAATGAGATTCAAACCATTCGGAATTATCTTGATTTGCAAAAATTAAGGTTTGATGAGAAGTTTAGTTATAACATTATTGTGGATTCTAAAATTAACAAAGAAGAAGTTTTGATTCCTCCAATGCTTGCTCAGCCATTTATTGAAAATGCCATTGAACACGGATTTTATGAAAAAGATAAAAGCTATGATCTGAATATTGGACTATGGCTGGTCGATAAAAACATTATTTATACCATCGAGGATAACGGTATTGGTATCAAAAAATCAAAAGAACTGAATAAAAAAAATAAAAAGGATCACAAAAGCCTTGGAATGCAAATCTCCAACGAAAGAATAATAAATTATAAGAAAATAACGAAGCAAAATATTAGAATTCAAGTAATTGATTTAACAAAGGGAAACAAAAGCGGTACAAGGGTAATTTTCACTATTCCTGTTAACATAAGAGATTAATAATATGATTAAAGCAGTAATAATTGATGATGAAAAGAATGCTCGCGAAGCGATAAAGCAAATCGTTGAAAAGCATTTTCCCGACATTTCTATTATTGGCGATGCAGATGATGTAAAAACCGGCGTTAAATTAATATCAGAAACTTCACCTGGACTTGCATTTTTAGATATAAAGCTTCCTGATGGTTCTGGCTTCGATATTTTAAAACAATTACAAGAGATTGATTTTTCTACCATTTTTATTACAGCATACAACGAACATGCCATCAAAGCTTTCAAATTCAGCGCCATCGACTATTTATTAAAGCCAATTGATATTGAAGAATTTAAAGAAGCTGTTAATAAGGTAAAAAAAACACTCGATCAGAAAAATACAAAAAAGAAGCTCGAAGCTTTTCTTGAAAATATTAACAACATATCGAAAGAAGTTAAAAAAATTATATTAAAAACAAGCGAAAGCATTCATCTGATAAATGTAAACAACATTTTAAGATGCAAATCGGACGGGAATTACACCAAATTTTATTTTACAGACAGGCCCTCATTACTTGTTTCGAAAAATATTAAAGAATATTTCGAAATGCTTAAAGATTATCAGTTCTTCAGGCCTCATCAGTCTCATATTGTAAACATTAATTATATTAAACAGTATCATAAGTCCGATGGCGGATACTTAATAATGCAAGATGATTCAACTGTACCTGTTTCAACAAGAAAAAGAGAAGAGTTAATGGAAATTTTCAACAGCATTTAAATTATAACTTAAATGCAGTGAGTCCTACATATAGAGTTTCTATAAAAAAGTGAGGCACTCTCCCCAGAGTGCCTTCAACTAACCTAAAAACCCAAAATTATGAATTAAATCTACCATTTAATCCTAATTCACAACTATGACTTATATAGATTAAAATGGTTTAATGCCTTAATTATTTTTTTCAAAAAATTTAATGGCCACATTCAAAGTTCTGTCAATATCTTTAATTATCGGGTAATAGCCTTTATTATCCAGAATATTACTGGCAATGTTTGCTTTTACCTGTGTTTTAACAATTTTTTGTGATTTGTCAAACCCCTTTACTGATTTTGAAACACCATTTTGCGCAGCATAATTAACAAATTGACCAAAGATATTTTCAGATTCAAGATATTTACTTATCTCTTCTGCTGTTTGAAATTTATTGAGTATAGCCCTGTTTTGATCAGCAAAATTAAAAGTAAAATCTTGTAAAATACCTTTACCTACAACCTCTGAATAATATTTAGAATAACCTGTAGTATCAATAGGAACAAAAATATCGGGCATTATACCTCCGCCACCAAAAACAACCTTCCCATCGGGTGTTATATACTTTAACGAATCTGCAAACTGGATGCTATCTGCTTCTTCAAATTCACCGTGTTGAAAACGATTGTAAATATCATTGTAATAATCCATTTTATCATCACTGTAAGGTTTTTGGATACTTCTACCTGTAGGAGTATAATACCGTGCAATGGTAAGTCTGATAACAGACCCGTCTGAAAGCGGATATTGCTCCTGAACCAATCCTTTTCCAAACGATCGTCGTCCGATAATTGTTCCTCGGTCGTTATCTTGCAATGCACCGGCAAGTATTTCGCTGGCCGAAGCAGCCCATTCATCTTGTAAAACTACCACTTCAATATCTTTACAAACGCCACGCGATGAAGAATAAATTTCCTGTCGTGGGCTTGCTTTTCCCTGGGTGTAAACAATCAGTTTTCCACCCTCAAGAAACTGATCGGCAATATTGGTAGCAGCAACCATATAGCCACCATTATTCCCCCGTAAATCAATAATCATTTTTTTAAGATCATGTTTCTTTAGCTCCTCAACACCTTCAATAAATTCTTTAAAAGTGGTTTCGGCAAAACGGTTTATTTTGATATATCCAATATCATCGGTTACCATGTACGAAACATCAACACTATAAATGGGAATTTTACCTCTAATAATTTCAACCTCGATAAGCTCGGACACACCTTTGCGTTCAAGGGCAACCTCTACCCTGGTATCCATTTCGCCTTTTAACATTCCAACAATATCGTTGCTTGGAATATTCTGCCCCGCTATTAATGAATCGTTTACTGTAATAATTCTGTCTCCAGCCATCACACCCGCTTTATCAGAAGGGCCTCCTGATATAACATTAATAATAATTGCTGTATCCGTCTGATGATTAAAAACGACACCTATCCCTTCGAAATTACCACGTAAATCTTCGCTAACACGCTGCATATCTTTAGCAGGAATATAAACAGAATGAGGATCAAGTTTTTCTAGAATTGCCGGTATCGCAGCATTTTCAAGCTCTTTTTTCGAAACAGTATCAACATAGCGGTTTTCAATATAATCAACGATTCGAAGTAACTTATCTTCTCCCTTATATAAATTGGCAGAATCGTTCCCGTTATTTTTATTTAATATGCCACCCAGCATAAACCCGGCAATCATTACCAAAGCAAAAAAAATGGGTAAGTATATTTTATTAATTTTCTTTTCAGTCATTTTTTATGATTTAAAATTCTAAATGTATAATTTCAATTTCCGCTCTTTCAAGCAGTTGCAAACCTTCAGTATTATGATATTTATCGCAAAATACAACTCTTTTTATTCCGGATTGGATAATTAATTTGGAACACTCCATACAAGGAGAAGTTGTAACATATAACGTAGCTCCGTCGGAGCTATTGTTCGACTTAGCAACTTTTGTTATCGCATTGGCCTCTGCATGTAATACATAAGGTTTGGTAAGATTGTTTTCATCTTCGCAAACATTTTCAAAACCCGAAGGGGTCCCGTTATAACCATCGGAAATAATCATTTTCCCTTTAACAATTAATGCTCCTACCTGGCGTCTTTTACAATAAGAATTTTTAGCCCATATTTTGGCCATTTCCAGGTAACGCTTATCATACTCTAATTGCTTTTCTCTATAAGGATGAATTGTTTCAGGATTATCCATAGGACAGATCGTTTAAGGAAATACAAAAAAACCCTCTAAAAAGAGGGTTCTGTTAATAGTACCTGGAGTCGGGCTCGAACCGACACGGACTAATGTCCACTGGTGTTTGAGACCAGCGCGTCTACCAATTCCGCCATCCAGGCATAATAAACAATGAACCTTTGCGTGTGCAAAAATAGATAATACTTTTTGTTCGTCAAAATTTATTTTTAATGTTTCACAAAAAAAGATTATCCCACATTAGATAAAATGTTAGGTCGGGTAAGTGCTTTAACTTTTTTTATAATACCTTCCACATCAAAACCACATTCATGGTGTAATTCCTGTGGAGTTCCTTGTTCAATAAACCGGTCGGGCACTCCCATACGCTTGATTACAGGATTGTATCCATGATCGCTCATAAATTCGAGAACTGCACTTCCAAATCCTCCAACAACAGTTCCATCTTCAATGGTAATCACTGCTTTAAAATTTTTACCTACGGCATGTAAAATTTCCTCATCTATAGGTTTGGCAAAGCGCATATCGTAATGTGCCACATCCATTTGATAACTCTTGGCTAATATTTTAGATGCTTCAATGACATAATTCCCCACATGTCCGATAGATAAAATAGCTATATCATCTCCTTTCCTGATTTGTTGGCCTTTGCCAATCTTTATTTTTTTAAAAGATGTTTTCCAGTCTGGCATTACTCCCCTACCTCTCGGATAACGTATCGAAAATGGGCCATTATTTTCTAATTGTGCCATATACATTAAATTTCTTAACTCTTCTTCATTTAAAGGAGCAGAAACAATCATGTTAGGAATGCTTCGCATATAAGCCAAATCGTATACCCCATGGTGCGTTGCACCATCTTCGCCTACCAAACCTCCTCGGTCCAGACAAAAAACTACATGTAACTTTTGAATGGCTACATCATGAATTACCTGATCGTATGCGCGTTGCATAAATGATGAATAGATATTACAAAAAGGCAACATCCCTTCTATAGCTAATCCTGCCGAAAAAGTAACAGCATGCTGCTCAGCAATCCCTACATCAAAAATTCGTTCGGGCAATTCTTTCATCATTATATTCAACGACGAACCTGTTGGCATAGCAGGTGTAATACCTACAATTTTTTCATTTTGTTTGGCCAGTTCCAACAATGTATGTCCAAAAACATCCTGGTATTTAGGTGCAACAGGTTTATCCGATTTTACTTTAAATATTTCTCCTGTTGCTTTATCAAATTTACCAGGTGCATGCCATGCTGTTTGATCCTGTTCGGCCTGTTTGAAACCTTTTCCCTTTTGCGTTACCACATGAAGTAGCTTAGGGCCCTGAATATCTTTTAAGTCAGATAAAATTTTGGTAAGATAAACCACATCATGCCCGTCAACCGGCCCGAAATATCTGAAGTTTAATGATTCGAACAGATTACTTTGCCGTAAAAGAAATGTTTTAATTGAATTTTCAATTTGCTGGGCAAGCTTTTGATAGTTATGCCCTAATTTATTTAAATAACCTAAAAGATTCCAAACATCATTTTTAAATTTATTATAGGTCTTTGATGTTGTAATATCAAGCAAGTATTCTTTCAAAGCACCGACATTTGGGTCTATAGCCATATTGTTGTCGTTAAGAATAACCAGCATATTATTTTTTTCTGAGCCGGCATTGTTTAACCCTTCAAATGCCATCCCTGCTGTCATAGAACCATCTCCTATTACAGCAACAATTTGTCTGTCTTTTTCATTTTTAAAATGAGCGGCTTTGGCCATTCCTAAAGCGGCAGAGATAGATGTGGATGAATGGCCTACTCCAAATGCATCATACTCACTTTCTGAAGGTTTGGGAAAACCA
>CAZSIC010000098.1:9403-13060 GCA_964606845.1 uncultured Bacteroidales bacterium | reverse complement strand
AATGAATAAACTTTATATTAAGGCGTTTTTTTAATTATTTTGTTATTATTCATAAAATTAAAATTATTTTTGTAAGGAAATGATGTCTGTAAATATTGCAAATTCATTTAGCTGGCATTAAAAAACCAAAACCTTAGTTTTCAAATGAAAGGATATAATATAACCACTCTTAATGAATTTATTATCCGCCGTCAGGCAAATATACCTTATGCCAAAGGAGAATTATCAAATTTATTGCACCACATTGGTATTGCGGCAAAAGTTGTACACAAAAAAGTAAATAAAGCAGGTTTAGTAGATGTTTTAGGCGAAGCAGGAGAAATAAATATTCAGGGAGAAAATCAGCAAAAGCTGGATGTATTTGCCGACATGCAATTTACAGCTGCCCTAAAGGATAGTGGAGAATGTTGTGGAATTGCATCAGAAGAAGACCAGGAAATTATCACTTTTGATGATGAATTATCTATTGACGGGAAATACATTGTATGTATGGACCCATTGGATGGCTCGTCTAATATTGATGTTAATGTTTCGATAGGAACAATTTTTTCAATTTACCGCCGTATTTCGCCTCGTGGCGAGAAAGCACAGCTCATTGACTTTTTACAGGAAGGGAACAAACAAATAGCAGCGGGTTATATTATTTATGGATCATCTACGATGCTTGTTTACACTACAGGCATGGGTGTTAATGGCTTTACGCTTGATTCAAGTATTGGCGAGTTTTGTCTTTCTCATCCTAATATTAAAACACCTGAAAAAGGTAAAATATATTCGTTAAACGAAGGAAATTATAATAATTTCCCCCTTGGAGTTAAAAAATATATCAAATATTGCCAGGAAAAAGATAAAGAAACCCTAAGGCCATATTCGGCCAGGTATATTGGCTCGTTAGTAGCAGATTTCCATAGAAATCTTTTAAAAGGTGGTGTTTTTATTTACCCCCAAACAGAAAGTAATCCAACCGGGAAATTGAGATTATTATATGAATGCAATCCAATTGCTTTTATAGCAGAGCAGGCAGGAGGTAAAGCTACAAATGGCGAAATAAGGATCATGGATGTAAAACCTGATACATTACACCAACGAGTACCTTTTTACACAGGCTCTAAAAGCATGGTTGATAAAGCAGAAGAATATTTAATAAAATATAAATAAATCAAAAAAATATTAAACATTTTGCCCACAAGGTAGTTGATTTAACAACTGCCTTTTTAGTTTATGGATAGTCCGAAATATAAAGAATTGAAAGAAATCTTAACATTTTATAACGATCATGCAAAAATCAAAGAAACTTTGCAGCATATCAGCCATGCAAATAATAAACTCTTTTTAAGTGGATTGCACGGATCGTCTAAAAGCCTCGTAGCAGGTAAATTAATTCATTCTACAAATAATTGCCATTTATTTATTTTCCAGGATAAAGAAGATGCAGCTTATTTTCATAATGATGTTTCAAAAATTTTAGGATACGAAGCAGCCTTTTTCCCTACATCATATAAAAGATCAATTCTTTTTGGCGAAGAAGATAGTGCTAATTTATTACTAAGGTCTGAAACATTAAATCAACTGGCAAATGACCAATCACAGATCATTACAACTTATCCTGAGGCTATTATCGAAAAAGTAATTCCTAAAGCAAACCTTTTACAATCGACATTAAAACTCCATGTTGGCGAACAAGTTAATATCGATTTTATTGAGGAAGTATTACAGGAGTATCATTTTCAATATGTCGATTTTGTTTACGAACCCGGCCAATATTCAATCCGTGGTAGTATAATTGACATTTTCTCTTTTGCATCAGAAAATCCTTACCGCATAGATTTTTTTGGCGATGAAGTTGAATCAATCCGTTCTTTTGATATTGAAAATCAACTATCGAAAGACAAATTCGAAGAAATTTCCATTGTCCCTAAAATCGTAAATCCTGATTCAGAAAATAAAGAACTAAAACAAACCGAATCATTTTTTAGTTTTTTACCCTCCAATACTACTATCTGGACTGAAAATTTATCATTTATTGCTGATAAAATTTCAGAAATTTACAAAAAAATAAATCAGGAAAACCCTGAAGATTCTATAATAAAGTCTAATCAGTTAATACAATCTATTCAGGATTTACGGCACATCGAATTTGGGCATAATAATTTTTTTAACGGCAGCGAAATAAGGTTTAATATATCTCACCAACCGGCTTTTAACAAAAATTTTAATTTGCTAGGCGAAAATATTATTTCAAATGCCGAAAAGGGTTACCAGACTTACATCCTTTCCGATAACGAAAAACAGATTGAACGATTACAAAATATTTTTAATGATATTAATCCTGAAATAACCTTTAACCCTGTATTAAAAACACTACATGAAGGATTTATTGATCACGATTTAAAAATCTGTTTTTATACTGATCATCAGATCTTTGGCCGCTATCATAAATTTCAAATCAAAAACAGTTTAAAAAAGAGAGAACAAATAACGCTTCGTGAATTAACAGGGCTGCATCCGGGCGATTATGTGGTACATATCGACCATGGTATTGGGAAATTTGGGGGTTTGGAAAAAATTGAAATCAATGGCAAAACCCAGGAAGCCATTAAACTGGTTTATAAAGATCAGGATACTTTATATGTAAGCATACATGCTTTACATAAAATTAGCAAATACAAAGGGAAAGATTCCGAACCACCAAAAATTTACAAACTAGGTACAGGAGCCTGGCAAAAGCTTAAACAAAATACCAAGAAAAAAGTAAAAGATATTGCCAAAGAACTTATTCAGCTCTATGCAAAACGAAAAGCACAGAAAGGCTTTTCATATTCGCCCGATAATTACATGCAAAAAGAGCTGGAATCATCTTTTATTTACGAAGATACTCCCGATCAACTCTCAACAACGGTGGCAGTAAAAGAAGATATGGAATCTGAAACGCCAATGGACAGGCTCGTATGTGGCGATGTTGGATTTGGAAAAACAGAAATTGCTATTCGTGCTGCTTTTAAAGCAGTATCAGACAGCAAGCAAGTGGCTATACTTGTGCCAACCACAATATTGGCATTGCAGCATTACCAAACTTTTAAAGAACGGCTTGCCGAATTCCCTTGCAATATTGAATATTTAAGCCGGCTTAGATCCACAAAGAAACAAAAAGAGGTTATAAAAAAACTAGCCGAAGGAAAAATTGATATTATTATTGGCACTCATCGCCTCGTAGGAAAAGAAATAAAATTTAAAAACCTTGGATTGCTGATTATTGATGAGGAACAAAAATTTGGCGTTTCGGTAAAAGAAAAATTGAAAAATTTAAAAATTAATGTTGATACACTAACATTAACAGCAACACCAATTCCCAGAACATTACAATTTTCGATGATGGGCGCCCGGGATTTATCAATTATCAATACGCCCCCACCCAATCGTTATCCCATTGTAACTGAGCTTCACACATTTAACGAAGATATAATAAAAGAAGCCATTGAATATGAATTTCAACGCAACGGTCAGGTGTTTTTTATTCATAACCGGGTTCAAAATATCGAAGAAATTAAAAAACTGGTTAACAAATTATGCCCTGATGTAAGAACTGTTGTTGCCCACGGACAAATGGAAGGCAAAAAACTTGAAAAAGTTATGCTCGATCTTATTCAATACGAATAT
>CAZSIC010000098.1:0-9393 GCA_964606845.1 uncultured Bacteroidales bacterium | reverse complement strand
TCGCCTCGCGGACCGACAAGCCCCACGCCGTGACCGGCACGCTCGAGGAGTGGGGCGCGCAGGGAATCACCGTTGAGCGGCTGGTGATGACCGGTGGCGCGGCGAGGACCGAGGGGTGGGCGCAGATCGTGGCCGACCGGTCGCGTCGGCGCGTACTCGTGAGCGATGTGGCCGAGTTCGCGACGAGGGGTGCGGGCGTGCTCCATTAGACATTCCGAATACAAATACGATCATTATTAATAATGCTCAAAATTTCGGTTTAAGTGATTTGCATCAATTACGCGGACGTGTAGGAAGATCAAACAAAAAAGCTTTTTGCTACCTATTAGCTCCGCCACTTATTTCAGTTACTCAAGATGCCCGGCGCAGATTAAAAGCAATAGAAGAATTTTCAGAATTGGGCAGTGGTTTTAATATTGCTATGCAGGATTTAGATATCAGAGGAGCCGGAAATTTATTAGGTGCCGAACAAAGTGGTTTTATTACCGACATTGGATTTGAAACTTACCATAAAATCCTAAATGAAGCAATTCTGGAGTTAAAAGAAACTTCGTTTAAAGAATTATATGAATCGGAACACCAAAAAGAAACCGAGAAACAAATAAAGAAACAAAAATTTATCAGCGATTGCCAAATCGATACCGACCTGGAAATTCTTTTCCCCGACAGCTATATCAGTAATATTTCTGAAAGGGTCAGGCTATACCGGGAATTAGACAATACAGAATCGGAAGAGCAACTGGTAAACTTCGAATCACAGCTTAAAGACCGTTTTGGTGAAATACCCCCACAAACTACTGAACTTATGAATGTTGTAAGACTTAGGTGGTTAGCTATTGATTTAGGAATCGAAAAAATAATTCTTAAAAATAATAAACTGGTAGCCTATTTCATTAGCGATCAAGAATCATTGTATTATAATTCGGAGGTTTTTGTAAAAATCCTGGGTTTTTTACAAAAAAATCCAAAGTCGATTAAAATGAAAGAAATGAATAATAAACTATCGATGAGCATAAATAAAGTGGAAAGTATAAAAAAAGCAATCGCTATTTTTCAGCAAATCATTAATGATCAAAATTAATGATATATATCACCCAATAAAATTAATAAATAATTATATCTTTACGCCTTGGTTTTTAATAAATTATATCCATGCACCTAACCATCGACATAGGAAATAGCAGAAATAAGTTTGCCGTTTTTAATGGTTATGAAATCATCGAAGTTTTTAATTTTCCCGATCTAAATACGGAAATAGTTCAGGATATTATAAAAAAATATCCTGCTGTAAAAAAGGCTATTCTTTGCACTGTTAGGAATTTAGATGTTACTTTTACATCTTTTTTACAATCTTCTTTTAATTATTTTTTAGAATTAACCGAGCACACAATGCTCCCTTTGAAAAATTTATACAAAACATCAGAAACATTAGGGAAAGACCGTTTAGCAGCTATTGTAGGAGCAAACAATATTTTCCCAAATACCAACGTTTTGGTTATTGATGCGGGTACAGCTATAACATATGATTTTGTAAATCATCAAAATCAATACCGGGGAGGAAATATTTCACCCGGTCTTGAAATGCGGTTTAAAGCATTGCACGACTATACAAACAGGTTACCAATGCTGGAAAGAAACAACAAACACAAGTTAATTGCAGATAATACAAAAGGTGCAATAATTTCTGGTGTACAAAACGGTTTAATTTTTGAGATAGACAGCTATATAAACGAATTAAAAAATAAATATGATGATTTGATTGTAATTTTAACTGGAGGAGATGCTATTTTTTTTGATAAAAAGCTAAAAAATACCATCTTTGTAAATTCGAATTTAAATTTTATTGGATTAAACAGAATTTTAGAACATAACACGAAGACATGACAAGAAGGATTATTCTAACAGCAGGGATCATTATAATTACAACATTACAATTTTTTGGACAAAGCCTAACCAATTCGCCTTATACCAGATTTGGCATTGGAGAAATTGACAGAACGGGATTTAACAAAAGTAAGGCCATGGGAGGAATAACATCAGGATTAAGATCAGCCAACCAGATAAATTTCTTAAACCCGGCCGCAATAAGTGCACAAGATAGCATGTCGTTTATTTTCGATGTTGGGATAAGTGGTATAACAAAAAATTTACACAGTACTAACGATAAATCTAGCTTTAATAATTTTGCCTTCGATCACCTGGCAATTTCTTTTCCAATTAAAAAATGGTGGTTTGTAAGTGCAGGTGTTACACCTTATTCAAAAATTGGATACAATATAACTCAAACAGTACCCTACGAGTTTATTGATAGCGTTAACATGAATTATAATTATTATGGAAATGGAGGAATAACACAGCTATTTTTAAGTAACGCTTTTGATATTTTCAAGGGACTTTCGGTAGGTTTTAATTTTAATTACCTATTTGGTTCTTCCGAACAATACAATCAGGCATACCTTGACATGGCAGACAGTTATTCAACAGTAATTGTCGACAAAATTACCATGAATAAAATTACTTATGATTTTGGGATACAATACCACAGAGAAATTAATGAAAAATATTTTTATGTTGCCGGATTAACTTACTCCAATAAAATAAATTTTAACGGAGAAAAAAACAGTGCTGTTTTAATGACCGAAAATTATAATTTATATGATATCAATGTAATTGATTATCTTGCATATTATAAAAGTGATTTTGATACAATTAGCCGCTCGGTTAATAACAATTATAAAATTGAAGTACCTGCAAGATATAGTGCTGGGATTACAGCCGGAATTAAAGACAAAATAACAATTGGTATAGATTATGTCTATCAAGACTGGTCGGAAATAGAAACTTTAAATATTGACGATAACTTTGCAACCGAGCAAACAATAAGCTTTGGTGTGGAGTATATTCCCGAAAAACAATCGTTAAGAAATTACTTACAAAGAATTAATTATAGAGCCGGTGCTTTTTATAATAACAGCTATTTACAACTTCAGGGAGAACAAATAAAAAATTATGGCATAACATTTGGACTAGGTTTTCCATTAGCAAACCAAAAAACCAGTTTAAACATATCTGGCACTTATGGAAAAAAAGGAACAACCAACAACGGCTTAATCGAAGAAAATTATTTATCATTTGGTGTTAACATAACACTTTACGATTTCTGGTTTATAAAAAGAAAATTTAACTAATCAAAAATTAATAAAAATGAAAACAATTGCAAAAGGGATTTTAACAACATTGTTTTTAACATTAACCATTGGGTTTACATTTGCCCAAAAAGGTGTTGAAGATGGATCTAAGTATGGACATGGTGAAGACAGCATCCGTTGTATAATGAACCTATCATTGTACAGAGAGTATGTAAAACAAAACAATTATGATCTTTCTCGCGACCCGTGGAAAATCGTTTATACAGAATGCCCAAAAGCGAGTAAATATATTTATATCGACGGGATTAAAATGATTGAAGATGCTATTCAAAAAGAACAAGACGAAGCTAAAAAAGAAATTCTTGTTGATAGCATGATGAATATTTATGATAAAAGAATAAAATATTACGGACAAAAAGGATATATACTTGGTAAAAAAGGAACTGATTTTATCAAGCATTCAAAAAATACATCCGAAAATATGCAAATTGGATATGATTGGCTTAAAGAATCAATTAACCTGGAACAAAAAGAAACAGGCCCGGGACAATTAGTTACATTCATGCAGGCATCAAAATTTTTATTCGCAGCTAATAAAATTAGTGCAGGCCAGGTAGTTGAAGATTATGGCTTTATTTCTGATGTTATAGACCAAATTTTAAACAATGGCAAAAAAGGGAGTATAGCAAGAGCACAAGACATTGTTGATAAAATATTTGAATCTAGTGGTGCTGCCAGTTGTGATGATTTGATCCCGTTTTATGCAGGTAAATTTGAACAAAATGCTAATGATATTGAATTTTTAACCAAAGCTACCGAATTATTACGTACAACTAAATGTACCGAATCTGATCTGTTTTATAAAATGGTTAAACAACTAAACTCTTTAGAGCCATCTGCTGAATTAGCTTATGAAATAGCTAAATTAAGTAATAAAAAAGAGAGATTTGAAGACGCATCACAATATTTTAAACAAGCTATCGAATTACAGGATGACATTCTTCAAAAAGCAAAATATTACCTTGAACTAGGTGATGTTACCCGCCGAATGGGCGATTACAAAACAGCAAGAACGTATGCTTTAAAATCGGCAGAACTAAATCCTGAAAGCGGACACCCTTATTTATTGCTGGGTAACATTTATGCCAATGCAAGTAAAAGTTGTGGAGAAAAAGAATTCGAGCAAGAAGCCGTATATTGGGCTGCTGTTGATAAATTTATAAAAGCAAAACAGATAGATC
This sequence comes from uncultured Bacteroidales bacterium, assembly GCA_964606845.1. Classification (GTDB taxonomy): domain Bacteria; phylum Bacteroidota; class Bacteroidia; order Bacteroidales; family UBA12077; genus UBA12077. Next base: position 5,003 of record CAZSIC010000098.1, on the reverse strand, counting down.
CTGACCTTGCCAATGAAGCAGACAGATATATCAAAGCATATAAACCACACTTCCCTAATCAGGAAGATGCCTTTTTTGAAGGTTATAGCAATGGAGACACTTATACAGTAGGATGCTGGATCAATGAAACAACTACGGTTAGAACAACAAAATAATAAAACAGTAAAATATTTACATAAGATAATAATTCCTGTGCTTGCAGGAATTATTATCTTATTTAATGCCTGCGAAAAAAGCGACATCGAAAAAGTAAATACATTAACTAAACATCTCGATGCACCTACAATTTCTGTAACGAATACCGAAATTAATTATAGCGAAAATGCAGCTTTGCAAATTAAAATAACTGCACCCGAAATTAATCGTTATCTAGACCACGAAGAGCCATATTCCGAATTTCCTAAGGGGTTACATGTCCAATTTTACGACTCTACACAAACTCCCTCATCTTCTATCAAAGCAAACTATGCAATTTACGACGAAGAAGAAAGGCTCTGGACTGCTGAAAACGATGTAGTGGCAATAAACGAAGAAGGCGACACCTTAAATACCGAATATTTAATTTGGGATATGAATGCCAAAAAAGTTTATTCAGACAGGTTTGTTCGAATCGTTAACAAAGATGGAATTATCCACGGCACCGGCTTCGAGTCTAATCAGGATTTATCCAACTGGAAAATAAAAAAAACATCAGGAACAATAAATATTCAAGATGAGAAATAAACTGGCAAAAAGTGTTGAGTTCCTATGGATTGCCACATCAATTCTTTGTCTAATTTCGGGTATACACCAAACAATTTACCAGGGACTTTCTAAAAGTTATCTCTTTTTTATATTTTCGCTATTGGCTTTTTTAATGTTTTTATTAAAACGCCACATCAGAAAAACAAATAATTCAGAAAAAACAAATGGATGATCCGTTCCTATATGGTTTTTTATTCTTATTAACCCTTTTGTTTTCCGCCCTTAAAACAGCTTTTAATGCACTTAACCAGCTGCAACTTGAACTCGATAAAGGAAAAGATAATTATCACTCCAGAATATTAAACTATATCAGTAAAAATATATGGGAGTTTTCCCTTTCAATGGTTGTATGTTACAGCATAACCTTTATTGTTTTTATTTATTTTTTAAACTACGAACTAACAGTATTCCTAAATAATTATGAATTGAATGGAATCCTAATCTTCTGGATAAAAATATTATCCATTAGCCTTGTTATTATACCAATAATTGAAATTATTCCACAAACTATTGGGAAAATATTTGCTAATAATCTAATAAACGCTCTAGCCTTAATCATTTTGTTAATCTATATTTTATCGTATCCTATTACAAAATCGCTGGCTATAATATCAGATTTATCCATAAAAATTTTATTTAACGATAAGTTTAAAAAGATTAAAAAGAAAAAATTTGGAATAGAAGACCTGAATAAACTGGTTTTTGATAATGAAACCCACCAAAAAAACCTGGATGACTATACATCGGATATTAAATTATTTAAAAATGCACTTGTATTTTCTGATATCAAATTAAGAGAATGCATGATTCCCAGAACCGACATTGTTGCCATTGAAATTGAGGATTCGATGGATGAATTAAAAGAAAAATTTATTCAATCAGGTTTATCCAAAATATTAATTTATCGCGATTCTATCGATAATATCATAGGATATATTAAAAGTAAAGAATTATTTACTTTAAAAAGTAATCTGAAAACTCATATAAAAAACCTGCCTGTTTTCCCCGAATCAATGCAAGCCAACAATCTATTACGCTATTTTATACGAACCGGGCAGCATTTAGCTATTGTTGTAGATGAATTTGGTGGTACTTCTGGAATTGTAACCATTGAAGATATTTTAGAAGAAATATTTGGAGAAATAAAAGATGAACATGATATTATAGAACACTACGAAAAAAAATTAAACGATACAACATTCATTTTTTCCGGGCGGCTTGAAATTGATTATATTAATGAAAAGTACAGCCTAAAAATACCTGAACACGACGATTACGAAACAGTAGCCGGTTATATATTATATCATACCGAAAGTATTCCAAAAACCAATGATCAGATTTTAATCGAAAACTTCAAATTTATTATCCTAAAAGTTACAAACACAAGGGTTGAACTCGTGAAAATGGAACTTACAGAATCAAATTAAATACTAAATCATTATATTTTATTAAATAAATCTGAAAGAATACAATAAAATATTAAATTTGCGGATTAATAAAATAATGAGATGCTTTAAAAAAGGATTAAAATTATTATATTCGAAACTTTAAATTTTTAAGATAAAAACAAAATTCAATGGCAACTTTAGAGAAAATTAGAAATCGAGCAGGCGTATTAGTTGCAATAGTGATTGGAATGGCACTATTAGCATTTATTTTAGGTGATTTCCTAAATTCAGGCGGAGCATTATTTTCAAATTCTCAATTTGAAATAGCAGAGATATCCGGAAAGTCGATATCAGTCCAAAAATACCAAAAAGAGTTAAACGAACTTACAGAAATTACTAAGTTTACTTCAGGTAAAAATGCACTTGAAGATGATGATATGCAAAGAATTCAGGAACAAACCTGGGAACAATTAATGCGTAAAACAATCCTTGGTGATGAGTATAAAGAGTTGGGAATAGATGTTAGCAGCCAAGAGTTATGGGATATGGTGCAGGGTGAAAATATACATCCTATTATCCAAAACTTATTCACCAACCCCGAAACTGGTGAACTAAATACTATGGCCGTTATCCAGTTTTTAAAAACTTACGACCAGGATCCTACCGGACAACAAAAAGCTTACTGGCTGTTTGTTGAAGACCAAATGGTACAGGAACGAAAATTCTCAAAATATACCAACCTTATAAAAAAGGGGCTTTATGTTACCCAAAAAGAAGCTGAAGCTGAATTAAATAAGATCAATAAAACAATTGATTTTAACTTTATTGCACAAAACTTTAGTTTAATACCCGATAGTTTGGTTAATATCGAAAATAGTGATTTAAAAAATTATTACAATAACCACAAAAACGATTACAAACAAACAGCCTCCAGAAGTGTTGAATATGTAACCTTTGATGTAAAACCTTCTGAAACAGATCGTAAAGCAGCCGAAACCTGGATTAATAACATTTATAACGATTTTGAAAACACAGAAAATGACAGGGATTTTATAGGTTTAAATAGCGATATCCCATTTGACGATCAGTATTATAAAAAAGACGAACTCCCTGAACTAATTCAGGATGAAATTTTTAACCAAGAGGAAGGCTATATTTATGGCCCTTACTTTGAAGATGAGACTTTCCTTTTGGCTAAATTATCGGACATAAAATACTTGCCCGATTCGGTAAAAGCTCGTCATATTCTATTACAGCCTTCACAACAAGATACAGACTACAGCCGGATTTATGCTTTAGCTGATAGCTTAATTGGATTGTTAAAATCGGGTGCAAGCTTTGAGCAATTGTCCAATCAGTATTCTGCAGACAAAGCTGCCAATGAAAAAGGTGGTGATTTGGGCTGGTTCAGAGCTAACGAAATGGTTAAACCTTTTAGCGATTCGTGTTTTAATGCAAAAATTGGCGAATATAAAACAATTCCAACAGAACACGGACTTCATATTGCACAGGTAACAAATAGAGGAAGAGAAGTTAAGAAAGTTAAAGTAGCGGTTTTAGGACGTAAACTTGGGCCAAGTTCCGAAACTTATCAGAAAATTTATGCGCAAGCCAGTAAGTTTGCCGGAAATAATCATACGTACGACGAATTTATTCAAACAATTGAAGAAGATTCTGACTTAACTAAAAAAATTGCCAGCAATATAAAAGAAAGTGATCGCACAATACCCGGCCTCGAAAAACCCAGAGAATTTGTAAAAGCAATTTACAACACAGATCTGAAAAAAATTGTTAAAACACAAAACAATCCTATTTTTGAATTAGGCGACCGGTTTGTAATTGGTTTTGTTACCGAAATTAAAGAAGAAGGAATTGCTCCATTCGAACAAGTAAAATCACAAATATTGGTACAGGTTAAAAAAGAGAAAAAAGCAGAATTACTTGCAGAAAAAATTAACCAACAACTTGCCCAAACAGATAATCTTTCTACCCTTGCTTCAAACTTAAATACAGAAATTAAATCAGCTAATAACATTAGCTTTAGATCTTATTCTGTTCCAGAAGCAGGTGTTGAGCCCAAACTTATTGCTACTGCAACAACACTTAACCAGGACGAAATATCAAGTCCAGTGAAAGGAAATACAGGTGTTTTTGTGGTTGAAGTAAAATCGGTAAATATTACTGATAATGGCAATGTTGAAATGCAGCAAACGCAAGGTATGAGCCAGTTCAGAAACAGGGCAAATTATGAAGCTTTTGAAGCATTAAAAGAAATGGCCAATATTGTTGATAAAAGAGCTAAGTTTTATTAAATTTTTACTACTGATATAATTAAAAACGGAGTGAGAAATTCACTCCGTTTTTTTTTTTTTATGTTTATTTTTATTCATAATAATAAATTTGCATGATTTTTGCGCTATATTTAAATAAAACTACCTTTAAATCTTAGGTTATAAAATATAAGTTATGAAATCCTTACTATTTATTATTATTTCAATTACTTGTTCTTTAGTTTTTAATGAAAAGGGTTATGCACAAACCGCAACTACTCCAAATGGACAGGGAACTCAGGAGAATCCTTATGAGATTCATACTCTGGAAAATCTTTATTGGCTTTCGCAGAACAGCCAACATTGGGATAAATATTATGAACAGACTGCTGATATTGATGCATCAGGAACGCAGTACTGGAACAGTGGCGAAGGTTGGGAACCTATAGGAAATAACGGTACAAAATTTACGGGCAGTTATGACGGAGGTGGCAATGTGATTGAAAACCTCTATGTCAATCGACCTGAATTAGTTTCTGATAATTCGTACCAGGCATTATTCGGCTGGATAGAAAATGCAACGATTACAAGCCTTGGTGTT
>CAZSIC010000097.1:4017-13134 GCA_964606845.1 uncultured Bacteroidales bacterium | reverse complement strand
TGGGAACACCTGTTTTTATTAAAGAAATAAAATCTGCCTATCACAGTTTTCAGGTACAAAAAAATGGATATATTTCATTTTATAATAGCGAAACTGATAAATTTAATATGGTAGATAGCTCTTTCAATCTTATTGAAACTTATGATGTTACTTCTGATTATACTTTAGACTGGCATGAATTTTTAATTACCGAAGATAATCATGCTATTTTAATTGGTAAAGATTATAGATTAGTTGATATGGATTCTATAATTAATGATGGTGGTAAAGAAGTTACAGTTGTTGGTTTAGTAATTCAGGAATTTGATAAGCAGAATGAGGTTATTTTTGAATGGAGAAGTTGGGATTACTTTAATATAACCGACACTTATATTGATTTGGGAGCACAAACTATTGATTACGTGCATGCAAATGCTATTGAAATAGATTTTGACGGTAATTTGTTGTTATCATCCCGTAATTTGAGTGAAGTAACCAAAATAAATAGAAAAACCGGCGAATTAATATGGCGTCTGGGAGGTAAGAATAATGAGTTTACTTTTAAAAATGACGATGGATTCTCTTTTCAGCACTCGGTTCGCCGATTACCAAATGGTAATATAACCCTTTTTGATAATGGAAACTTAAATGACGAAAAGATTTCTCGGGGAGTGGAATATGAAATTGATGAAAAGAATAAAACGGTTAAATTAGTAAAGGAATTTAAATCAGATAGTTCGGTTTTTAGCATTTGGATGGGGAATATGCAAAACCTGCCAAATGGTAACAGAGTAATTGGCTGGGGAAAAAATACTAATCACATCGTTTTTTCTGAGTTCAATGCCAGTGGTGACGAAATATTACAAGCATCTACAAATGATCAATATTTAACATACAGAGCATTTCGTTTTCCCTGGAAGACCAACCTTTTTAAAAGCGATAAAGAATTGCTCGATTTTGGAACTGTTAGTACAGAGCAAGATAGTGTAATAAATATTATGATAACCAATAATGCCGACTATCAAATTGAAATATCCGGATATTCAACTTTAGATAGTATTTTTACTATTGCTTCAGATTTACCGGTTAAATTACCTGTAAATAGAGAAGTTGTATTACTGGTAAAATTTGCCCCCATGAATAATGGTGGTGAAGTAAACGATATTTTAACCCTTAATTCCGACAGTATTTTCGATTCAGGATTAGGTCAGCGAATAGCAATACAAATTAATTTGAGTGGTTATATAAATGATATTTCCGCTCCTAACATGGATATTTATCCTGGACAAAACCAAAATAATATACCAGTTGATACTTCAATAATTATTCATTTTGATGAACCTGTTCGAAAGTTAAATAATGAAGAATTAAACCCGGATAATTTAAATGAGATCATTACATTAGAAAAAGTATCAGGGAATATAGAAATACCAATTTTAGCATCGGTAAATGATGAAAGGAATAAAATTACAGTTCAACCCGGTATTGATCTTGAATATGGTGAGCACTACAGATTATATATTGATGCAATAATTGAAGATTATTACGATAATGCAATAAATGATACTATTATTAATTTTTCTACAGAAATTGCTACTTTTATTAGTTCTGAAAATGAACATTGTTTAATTTACCCAAATCCTACTTCTGGTAAGTTTTATTTAAACTCACATAAGAAAGTTTTTAGAATTGAACTTTATGATCGTTCAGGAATTTTAAAAAAGACAATTATTAATAATAAAATCAAAAATAATATAGCGATAAATATTTCTGATTTGTCTGTGGGATTATATTTTTTAAAAATATTTACGGAAGACAATAAAATTATGCAATATAAAGTTTTAAAGCATTAACTTTGCCATTGATTTTTTAGTTACTTTTTTAATATTTAATATCGAATGAAATTAGAGCAAATATATTTGTCAACTCCTGTAATCAAATTAGCCAACCTAGCTGTTGATAATAAGGAGATTATACAAAGAGTAGAAAGTAATTTTAAAGGAACAAAAGCTGATTTTAGAAAGATTAAAAACGGTATTTCTGTTGTTTTCAGGTATTGCGATACAGACATCAGATATTTAGGTGCCGAAGAGGGAAAAAAAGCTTTGGATTATGCTATTGAAGCAGCTGAAGAAGTTTGTACAATAAATGACATTGACCCCAAATCTCTGGATTTGATTATTTATGGCGGAATTTTTAGAGAATATTTTGAGCCAGCCACTGCAATGGAAGTAGCATCGGGGCTTGGTATTGAGAAAACACATGCTTTTGATGTTACCAATGCTTGTGCCGGGTTATTGCAATCAATTAATGTTGCATCGGCTTTAATGAACTCCGACCCATCTATAAAAAATGCACTGGTTTGTACTACTGATTTTCCTGATGAAGCCATTAATTTTGATATTCAGTCTTTTGAAGAACTATCGCTTAAAGCAGCAGGATTAACTTTAGGAGGAGGAGCTGCGGCATGGCTGCTAACTAAAGAACCGCTAAAAAAGGGTAGTGCCAAAATTATTGAGATTCAAAATACATCTGTCCCAAAAGCTTATGCGCTATGCCAGGTGCCGGTTGATAAAAGAAAATTCTCATCTCAAAGTAAAGAGGTGTTTGATTTGGGGCTTGAATATGTTCCCGGCGAAATAAATAATATTTTAAATAAAGTGAACTGGAAAATTAAAGATATTAATTATTTTATATCGCACCAGCCCAGTAAGAAAATTATTCATCAAATTTGTGATATTTTGGGAATTGATCATGAAAAAGCTCCGGTTATTCATAACATGTATGGAAATACAGTAAACACAAGTGTTCCGATGACTCTGGATTTTTTACTTAAACAAAATAAAATTAAAAGTGGTGATAAATTAATTTTATCCAGTGCAGCTGCAGGCTTTACTATGCTTACCATTGCTGCTGAGTGGGAGTAATTATTTATGATTAAATTGGTAAATACTTTAAAAATATTAATCAGAAAATTTGGCTTTAGATTTAAATATTTAATTATTCCGCTTTATAGGTTTTTTTATTCCTTAATCAATTTTTTGGGCTTTTGCATTGATCAGTTATTCTATGCAAAATATAAAAATATTAAATTAAATAATCCTGTTTTTTTAATTGGACACCCTCGCAGCGGCACAACCTTTCTTCATAAATTTTTAATTAATAATTGTCCGGAATTTGAAGGTATGCCGCTTTGGAAAATGATATTTCCATCTATTTTTTTGCGCAAATTGATTAAGCCAATGTTAGGGATTTTGGATCGCACTATCATGAGAAATTTGTACGATCCTAAAATTCATAAAACCGGTTTGTTTGAAGTTGAAACAGATGATGCAGCAATTTTTTTTAAACAATTTGATGGAATGTTTCATTGGTTATATTTTTCTGCATGGCAGGAATATAAATCAGAAGATCAGTTAAATAAAGAATTAATCGAAAGTTCTGCCTTACCTGCATTGGTTAAACATATTAGAATTTTATATCAAAAAAACCTTTTGCTTTGCGCCCAAAACAAAAGAATATTTTCCAAGTCTTTTTCATTAATTTTAGATCTCGATTTGTTGAAAAAGTCATTTAATAATTCCAAAATATTAATCATGATTAGGGACCCATTGGAAGTTATCCCTTCAAGTTTTTCTTTGGCCAGACATATACAGAATAAAATCAATCCATTTCATAATTTAAATGATACAGAAAAAAACAAATATTTTCGAAATTTGTATCAGGCATCTTTACTTTTTTATCGATTATTGGTAGAACAACTTCAGGAAAATAAATTAAATCCACAAGATTACTTTATTATTAATTACAAGGAGTTGTTGAGGGATTTTGATGGGACCATGCAAAAAATAATTGATTTTTGTGATATTCAACGGAATGATCAATTCATGGCATCAATAAAAAAACAGGTCGAAAAACAACAAAATTTTAGTAGTAAGCATAAATATAGTTTAGAAGAATTTGGGTTTACAAAAGATGAAGTGTTGAAGGATTTTGATTTCTTATATCAAGAATTTTCATTTTAAATTACTGTAAAATAAGTTTCTTTGTAACAGAACTTTTACCATTTTTTATGAAACAATAATAAATGCCTGGCTTTTGATTTCTTAATCTAATGCGCACAGTGTTTTCACCCCGAACTGTTTGGTATGTTTTTTCTTCTATTAATTGCCCTGTTATTTTATAAATTTTAATTGTTGTAGGATTGGATTTTTTTAAATAGATACTAACATTAAAATAATTCTGGGATGGGTTTGGGTAAATATTAGCATTTAATAAAGTATGGTTATTTAGTAAATTATCATCTGATGATGTTGTGTTTTCTACATCCCATTCAAATCTGTAACTACGATAAACCATATGAAAATACTCATTAAAAGTTAGTTCATAAGCTATCGATTTGTCGTTTTTTACTTCGGTAATTGCCGGATAAATATTATCTCCAGTCATATTGGTATCAGGTATTCTGCCCCAATTAATGAATGTATTTCCATTGGGTAATCTTTGAACATTGCCCATGGTTTCGCAAAATATTTTTTTAGGATGCTCATATTTCCAAACAAGTGTTGCAGTCATATTTTCTTCATCCAGCTCATACTCTTTTGCGCTTGATATTTTTGGATTATGACAACTGCCATTATCGTATACTGTAATATTTCCATCAGGTAATCTTCTAACATCATGCTGGCGGCAAAAACCTTTATCATCATCAACGAAGGTAAATTCATTATTCTTGCCACCCAGGCGCCAGATTATTTCTCCGGTAGTACGATGGATCTTTGTTATTTCATTCATCAGTCTTGATGAAATAATGATGTTATTATCCGCATCAATCTCAATTGAGTTTCCATGCACATAGCTTACATATGAAGTGGTAAAATCTACATTTTCAGCATCGGTTATATTAAAGTAATCCCAACTTCTCCATTGAAAGATTACATTTTTATCAGTATCTAATTCCTGAATAACCAATCCTTCAACTGTTGCAAACTCCTGGCCTCCTTCAACAATTTGGCTCATATCAATAGTCTGTAAATCCCAGGCCATTAAAAATGAATGGCCGTTGGGAAGTATCTGAAATTCATGAAAATCAGCTGTATACCCATTGCCGCAAGCAAAAGAGTCAATTACGTTGTAGGAGGAATCAAGCATATAAAAGTTTTTATCATTCCATATTGTCAGGTATCCGTTTTTTTGTAAAGTAAAACTCAAACCTCTTTGATTATCTTGCTCTGCAAATACTGGCGTTCCATTATTTTCAATAATTGAATAAAATCTATCATTATCACTTGCTAAAGCAGAAACGTTATGAAAAAATATTTTCCCATCAGCAGGGTTATCATTTACATTTATGGTTAAAGATGGAAAATTTTCAGGTATATCCTGATTTATTTTTGAATGATTAGTATCGCTGTTTAATGATGGCGGCTTACTTATTGATGTTTTAAAAGAAAAAGAAAAAGGCTTAATAAAGTCTTTATTATTTAATTTAATTTCTGTGTTTAGCTCAACTGTAATTGTTTCATTATAATCAAATTTAGTGACAGGTTTTAATATGATTGTTTTTTGATCTTCTACAATAATAATATTGTATGAGTAATTGCTTTTTTTATCGCTGCTAATTTTAAAACGATGATCAGTTAACGATTCCTGTTTTATTTCTGATTCGTATTTTAAAATAATATTGGTTTCCGGATGGTGATATTTTGATCCCGGTTTGGGTGAAATATAGATAAATTGCCCACTAACTATGGATGGTAAAAAAAATGATGTTATTAAAATGATTAATTTGATTCTTGTGAAGTTTATTAATTTCATTGTATGCTAATTAATAATTATTGATTCTGAAAATTTTTGTAAGCCATCATAAATTTCGATAAAGTATATTCCTGATGATAAGTGGCTTACATCAATTTTGTTTTTATTGCTTCTTAGAACTGACTCAACTACAATTGCTCCGTTTAAATCAATTATTTTTACTAATCTATTTTGTAATTTATTGTCAGCTAAATCAATATAAATAAATTCTTTTGCAGGATTTGGATAAGTGAATATTTTACTTTCCAGGTTATCATGATTATAATCATTTATCGAAACAGGTTCATCAATAAACAAGTTATCAATTAACAATGTACTACCTACTGCAAAAAGGCTGGTATCTGATGATAGAATTACTATATTCATGCTATCAGGAGGCTCCGATGAGAAGTAATTAATATCTGTTTCAAAATTCTCCCAATCATCTGTTGCTCCTGAAGTAAATATACCCTGGCCAACTGTGTCTCTTTTATTTTGAGATGAATTATATTTTGTTAAATAAATACCCATACTGCAACTATCCACCTCCGGGGTTGAATATTTATAATATCCCGAGAATTTTGTTGGAAGATAAGTATATGGAATTCCTCCTTTTACAATAGCTTCCCTTGTACCCAAGTTCACTTCAAATGTGCCTAAAGTAATTAATCCGATAACTTTAACCAGTTCGCTGTCAATAACTTTTCCAACGGTCTCTAATTTTACAGACGAATTGCCTGAATATACATCATTTGTTTCTTGATATACCGTGTTAAAGGAAACAACCGAAAAAACTGAGTAATTAGAAGTGCCCCAGTATTTTGGATTATAAAAGCTACCAACTGTTTCCCATTCTTCAAAATCATAATTGGGTAAGCCTTGAGTATATGCAGTATAGTTAATAATTATTGCAAAAAGAACTGATATCACAAATCGCATAGTACAATAAATTTAAATTTTTAATACATACAAATTTAATTTTTTTTTTAACTTTCCGACCATTTCAATAATTTTGTCCTAAAATATTTAGTTATGTATATTTTACTCCAATCAAAGCAATTAATTTTATGTTTAATTATTTTTTGTGGCATTAGTTTCTATTCAATAGCTCAAAATAAAAATTTCATGGATAATTACCCTGAAATTGAGGTAATTGAATCTTATAGTCCATCGGACGGGTATTATTTTATTGCATCAGAAGAAGTTTATTCAGAAACAGGATCCAATTATATAGCCATTTTTGACCATTACGGTACCCCTGTTTTTTTTAGAAATTTGGATGAGAAAGCAAGGAATTTTAAACTTCAGCCTAATGGTTTAATAACATATATTTCTGGTAACCCTAAAACTGTTTATATACTCGACAGTGCTTTTAATAATATTGACACTCTTCAGTTCGATGATTATCAGATAAATGATAATGATTTTGCTTTAACTGAAGAGCATCATGCTGTTTTTCTGGCTTATAATGATGTTGAAAAGGATATGAGTTTAATTGTTGATGGTGGAGATCCGAATGCAATTATTCGAGAAACTTTAATAGTAATTTTGGACGAAAATAGAGATCATATTTTTACATGGAACAGTTCCGATTACTATGATATCCTTGATGCTATTGAAGAATCGCCCTATGTTGATTTAAAATCTGATTTTATTGATTATGTTTTTGCAACTGATTTTGAAATTGATTCGGATACTACCATTCTGTTATGCTCAAAACATATGGATGAAATTACCCGGATTGATAAAAGGAGTGGAGAAATTATCTGGCGTCTCGGAGGTGAAAATAACCAATTTACGTTTATTGATGATGATATTGGTTTTTCGCATCCCACCCAAATTGCCAGAAAAGAAAATGGCAATCTTTTGATCTACGATAGCGGGTTATTACATGAGAATCCGGTTTCATCAGTTAAGGAATATATCATTGATGAAAAAGAATACACCGTTTCTCTGGTTAATACCTATAAAAATTATAAAAACATAGTGGGAGATTCATTTGCCGGGTTTCAATGTTTAGAGAATAACAATATCCTTGCGCACTGGGGCGATAACAAACCCTCTTTAACCGAATTTCATGCCAATTCAACAACTGCATTAATGTTAGATTTTTCTGAACATAGTTATGGTAATGAAATCAATAAATTTAAATGGGAAACAAATCTTTTTAAACCGGTTGTTGATAGCATAAACTTTGGTATGTGGGATTATACAGTCTACAGATATTTATTGATTCTGGAAAATAATTCTGGCGAAGTTGTAGAAATAACAAGTGTATCAAACCATTCAGAAGCTTTTTATATCGAAACAGAACTGCCAATTGAAATTCAGCCCAATAATACTGCAAGTATACTTGTTAGCTACTTTCCTGAAACGATTAATACAAGTTATATTCAAGATGTCTTAACCATTAATGCTGATACTGAAAATCAAAGAATTTCGCAACAGGTTAAACTGGTTGGATATAGAGACGATTTTATTGATCCCGTTGCAGAAATATACCCGGAGGATGAATCAGTTAATATCCCAATTGACACAATGATTGTTGTCGATTTTAATGAGCCTGTCAGATTTATTGATGATACTGAGATTACGAATGAAAATGTTTCAGGTTTATTTTCGTTAAAAATAGATGATGAAAATGGTGAGAATATTGAATTTTATTCAACCATTAGTACAAATAAACATGTTATCAGAATTATCCCTGTTAACAAATTTTTATCTGACCAACAATATTATTTTGAGTTGTTAAATCCTGTGGAAGATTATTATAATAACCCAGCCAATGAGTTTAATATTCATTTTAGCACAAAGTCAGCAACAAATATTGAAAATATTTCTTCTCAGATTAGTATATCTCCAAATCCGACCACCGAAACTATAGAAGTAAGTTCTGATATTGATTTGATTAAAAACATTCGAATTTTTGATATGCATGGTAGATTAAGATATTTAAAGCATAATATTAACAAGAGTAATTTTAGAATTGATGTTAAACATTTTAATAATGGTTTCTATATTATTATAATTGATTTTAATTCAGGAAATAATAAATTTTCTAAATTCATAAAGAATTAATTGTTTTAAATTTAACTTAAGATATGATTTTAATAAATTTGCACTTTCTTAATTTTATTATGTATTCAAAATGAAAAACAACATCCACCCTACATTCGATAAAATTCTTAAACGTGAGGATAAAGAAAAATTATTAAACCAACGTTCGTTGGTTATTTGGATAACAGGATTATCAGGTTCAGGTAAAACAACCATTGCCCAGGCACTGGAAATTGCCTTACATTCCAAAGGTTACCTTACCAAATTGTTAGATGGCGATAATGT
>CAZSIC010000097.1:0-3917 GCA_964606845.1 uncultured Bacteroidales bacterium | reverse complement strand
CCGGAAAATCCCGCTGTTGAGATTCGTACAACCGAAACAAGTGTTGAAGAATCGGTAAACAAAATATTAAAAGTTTTATTGCCTAGGATTCAATATAAAAATGATTAATTTTGCAATCTCTATCTGAAAATTATTTTTACAATGGACCATAAATATCATATTAATCATCTACGAGAATTAGAGGCCGAATCAATTTATGTTATTCGCGAAGTTGTTGCTCAATTTGAGAATCCATGTATGCTTTTTTCCGGTGGAAAAGATTCTATCGTGATGTTTCACCTGGCCAGAAAAGCTTTTTGGCCTGCACGAGTGCCTTTTCCATTAATGCATATCGATACAGGACACAATTTCCGGGAAACACTCGATTTTCGTGATAAACTCATGGAAGAAACCGAAACAAAATTAGTTGTCCGGTATGTTCAGGATACGATTGATCAGGGTAAAGCAGTGGATGAAACCGGCGTAAATGCTAGCCGTAACAAGCTACAAACTACAACTTTACTCGATGGGATTGAATCATTAAAAATTGATGCCGCTATGGGTGGCGGACGCCGAGACGAAGAGAAAGCAAGGGCCAAAGAGCGTTTCTTTTCACATCGAGACGAGTTTGGACAGTGGGACCCAAAAAACCAGCGTCCCGAATTGTGGAATATTTTTAACGGACGTAAAAATATGGGTGAACACTTCAGGGTGTTTCCAATTAGTAACTGGACAGAGATGGATGTTTGGCAATATATTCTGCTCGAGAATATTCCAATTCCCAGCCTGTACTTTTCGCACGAACGTGAGGTTATTGAACGTGACGGTACTATTCTTGCTGCTGGCGAGTATGTTCAGCTTAAAGAAGATGAAGTGCCTGAAAAAAGAGTCATTCGATTCAGAACCATTGGCGATATGACTTGTACCGGAGCCGTAGAATCAAAAGCAAAAACATTAGAAGATATTATTACCGAAGTGGCTGCCACAAGAATTACCGAACGTGGTGGCAGGTACGACGATAAACGCTCCGAAGCAGCTATGGAAGACAGGAAAAAGGAAGGGTATTTTTAGAGTTAAATGCCTAAATTGCACTAAAATTTTAAATGCCTAAAAACTTAACCTATGGATGTTCAGAATGGAAATAGGGATAGAAAAAAATTTGCTAAACACTTAGAAGAACGAACAAAAATATTTGCTGTTGCAATTATTAAATTATCTGCAAAATTACCAGGAACACCTGAAGGAAGAGCAGTCAGGTATCAACTAACAAAAGCCGGAACAAGTGTTGGAGCGAATTATAGAGAGGAAAATAGATCGAGAAGCAGAGCTGATTTCATGCATAAAATAAAAATTAGCGAAACCGAAGCCAGTGAAACTCAATATTGGCTGGAAGTAATTATTGATGTCGGTTGGTTGAAACCCAGCGACGTTGAGTGGGAATACAAAGAATCAGGAGAATTATTAGCAATATTTACATCAATTAGTAATAACTTAAATAGTGAGTAGATGCTTTATTTAAAACTTTAGGCATTTATAAGTATTTTAGTCATTTTAAATTTAGAAAGATGTCAGAAGATTACACACGAGGTTATTTGGATATGGAACTTTTGCGGTTTACTACCGCTGGTAGTGTCGATGATGGCAAAAGTACCTTAATTGGAAGATTATTATTCGATAGCAAAGCGATTTTTGAAGACCAATTGGAATCCATCGAAAAAGCAAGTCTTAAAACCGGCGATGGTGAGGTGAACCTTGCGTTGTTAACCGATGGATTACGTGCCGAACGTGAACAGGGAATAACCATTGATGTGGCTTATCGTTATTTTGCTACACCCAAACGAAAATTTATTATTGCCGATACACCCGGCCATGTTCAGTATACAAGAAATATGGTTACCGGAGCATCAACAGCAAACGTAGCACTTATATTAATTGATGCCCGAAATGGAGTGATTGAGCAAACTTTACGGCATGCATTTATTGCCTCTTTGCTACAGATTCCACACATCATTGTTTGTGTTAATAAAATGGACCTGGTTGATTTTAGCGAAGAAACATTTGAAAAAATAAAATCCGATTTCGATAAAATCTCGTCAAAATTAGATGTTCATGATATACGTTTTGTGCCCATTAGTGCAAAACTGGGCGATAATGTTGTTGACCGGTCTGAAAACATGGATTGGTACGATGGTCCGACATTGATGTATTTGCTCGAAAACATACATATTGCAAGCGATATTAATCATTCCGATGGACGCTTTCCGGTTCAGTATGTGATACGGCCTATGAAAGATGAATATCATGATTACAGAGGGTATGCCGGAAGAATCGAAGGTGGCGTATTCAGACCAGGTGATGCAGTAAAGGTATTGCCCTCGGGATTAAAATCTAAAATAAAATCGATCGATGTTTTTAACGGACATTTAGAAGAAGTATTTGCTCCACAATCGGTTACTTTAACCCTGGAGGACGATATTGATATTTCTCGTGGCGATTTAATTATTAAAGACAATGGGTTACCCAAATCGAGCCAGGATATTGAAATGATGATTTGCTGGTTTCATGAAAAGCCAATGATGCTTGGCGGGAAATATGTAATTAAACACACTACAAACGATATGAGATGTGTAATTCGGGATGTAAAATACAAAATTGATGTGAATACCTTAGAAAATATTTCCGGAAGCAAACAGGTAGGCTTAAATGATATTGCAAGAATATCAATAAAAACTACGAAACCTTTGTATTATGACTCATATAAGAAAAACAGGAAAACCGGAAGCGTAATTTTTATCGACGAAGCAACCAACCAAACGGTTGCTGCAGGAATGATTTTGTAAAAAATTATAAAATATGGTTTCAATGGAAGCTCTGACGATTTCAGAGCTTTTTTTATTTGCTTTTTTTAGTCCTGAATAACTTTCTTAAACCCATAATTTTTTAAGGTATCACCGGCTTCCAGCCGGTTTTAAAATAGCCACTTTATTTACTCTTAACTGCAATCCATCAATGCTGATTATTAACCACATAAAATTTTTGTCATTTAATTACCGGCTGGAAGCCGGTGATCCTTTTATTGTATGATACTTGCTACTGCATATTCAATAATCTCGCGGTGATCAAAAGCCAGTTCCGGTAATTTATTGATAGAAAACCATTGTAAATTTTTTGCATCGTCACCGGCCTGTATTTTCTGA
Organism: uncultured Bacteroidales bacterium; assembly: GCA_964606845.1. Classification (GTDB taxonomy): domain Bacteria; phylum Bacteroidota; class Bacteroidia; order Bacteroidales; family UBA12077; genus UBA12077. The sequence continues at coordinate 741 of CAZSIC010000097.1, read as the reverse complement.
TTGCTATTTTGAAGAATTCCTATATGAACGATAGAAATAGTATGCCCTCGTGGGTCACGGCCAGGTTTACCAAAAGCCCGAAATTGAGTAAGTTTTATATTTTTAATCGATGTTTCTTCTTCCAACTCACGATAGGCTGCTGTTTCAATATCTTCATCCATGTCAACAAAACCTCCCGGTAAAGCCCACATATTTTTGAAAGGATGATTTTTTCGTTCTATCAGAAGAATCTGATGTTCGTGTTTGGCCTCTTTAAAAACAATAATATCTACTGTTACAGCCGGCCTTGGATAAGCATAAGTGTAAATCATGATAATTATTCTTCTTTGTTTGTTTTATTCTCTTTTCTTCTTTTGTCAATAATATAAATAACTACAACAATCGAAACAATAAAAACCAGGATGTATAATTTTCCCATAATTCTTAAATTAAGCGTTTAATAACTCTAAGCTTGTGCGTATATTTTTTATCAGATTGATTAAAGATCCCCTGATGGTCAAATTTATCAATACGTACTTTACCCGATGCGTGAATAATTTCTTCATTATTTAAAATGATTCCCACATGGATAATATTGCCTTCATCATCATCGAAAAAAGCCAAATCACCAGCTTTAACTTCTCCAATGAAGTTTATTGTTTCTCCATTGTTAACCTGCACCTGAGTATCTCGTGGCAAAGTTATTCCCAAAATTTTATAAATTACTTGTACAAAGCCAGAACAATCGATTCCAAAAGGATT
>CAZSIC010000096.1:860-13317 GCA_964606845.1 uncultured Bacteroidales bacterium | reverse complement strand
ATTTAATTTTCGATACAAAGATAATCATTTTTTGGTTATTTAGAAACAATCTAAATAAAAATAATGTTAAATTTTTGTTAAATTTTAAATAATCAAACAATAAACAAAAGTGGCCTGAACATTTTCAGGCCACAACCTTCATTTTTAATTAAAATTTCGGAATATGAAGGCAGGAAAATTTTAAAATGTAATGAACCCTAACTCTTTTTTAAACTTTCTGAAAAAAATCTTTTTATTTTCTTAACGATATTCAATAAAATGACGTAAAAGGTTTTATATTGATGCATATACTTCAGAATATTTTAATTACTTTGAAGTTAAATTCATCAAAAAACATGTACAAAATTCACATTGTATCCTTTGCTATACCCTACCCGCCTGACTATGGAGGAATTATTGATGTTTTTTATAAAATAAAAACATTATATCATAACAATGTGGAAATATATTTACACTGTTTTGAATATGATAAATCAAAAAATGATGAATTATTTAAATTTTGTAAATCAGTGTACTATTATCCCAGAAAAAAATCAATTTTAGATTTTTTTTCGTTCAAACCATTTATTGTAAAATCACGCAAGTCGAAAACTTTATTGAGCAATCTATTAAAAGATAATCATCCTGTTTTGCTTGAAGGCATTCATACTACATATTATTTATCAAAACTTTTAAAAAATAAAAGCAAGATAATTTTAAGAACACACAATATTGAATATGAATATTACAAGGCTTTGGCTAAAAAAGAAACCAATTTATTCAGTTGGTTTTATTATTTTGCCGAATCAATGAAATTAAAATTTTATGAGAGGAGAATTGCTAAAAATGTTGTTCTGGCAGCTATATCTCCATCAGATTATCAATATTTCAAGTTGATAAATCCTAATACAACATATATCCCTGCTTTTCATACCAATAAAAATGTAATGGCTAAGCCGGGAAAAGGAAAATACATTTTATTTCATGGCAACTTATCAGTTAATGAAAATATCACGGCAGTAATGTATATCCTTAAAAATATATGTTCACATATTGATTTTCCCTTTATTATTGCCGGGAAAAACCCAAAACAAAAGATAATAAAAGAGATATCAAAATACCAAAATGTAACGCTATTCAAAAATCCTACTGAGGAAAAGATGAAAACGTTAATTCAGGATGCGCATATTCATTTGTTAATTACTTTTCAGGGAACCGGAATTAAGCTTAAATTAATAAATGTATTGTTTGGCGGACGCTTCTGCATTGCTAATTATACTATGGTTAAAAATACTAATTTTGAAGGCCTTGTCCAACTAGCAGAAACTCCGGAACAATTTATCAATAAAATTAATATGTTAATACCAAAATCCTTTAGTGAAGATCAATTAAACAAAAGAAAGCATTTGCTGTTAAAAAATGTTAATAACAACCTTAATGCACAAAAATTAATAACTTTGTTAAATAAAAATTTTTCAAAAAATCATTAAATTATTTTAACCATGAAAACTTTTCCTAAAATATTCTTCTCTTTCCTTTTCATTATTGTTAGTATAACATCATTTGCCCAGGGTTATGAAATAAAAGTTACCATTAGCGACCTGCCCGATTCGGAAATACTTCTGGGTTATTATTATGGAGATAAAACTTATGTAAGAGATACTACAGCTCTTGATAGCAAAGGAAAAGGTGTTTTTAAAGCAGATACTTTGCTTCCACAAGGTGTATATATAATTGTTTTACCCTCCAAAAATTATTTTGATATTTTAATTGGGGATGACCAAAAATTTGCCATTGAAACCACCTCCGACGATTTGGTTAAAAATACGAAAATCACCGGTTCGGAAGAAAATAAAGCTTTTAAAGAGTACCAGGAGTATATGATGGTCAACAATAAAAAATCATCAGAACTGCAAAGCAAATTAAGGGAGTTGGATTCTTCATCTGATTCTGCAAAATTAATGCGCAATGAGTTGGAACAAATGAGCGCTATTGTGAAAGATAAAATTAATGAACTCGCTCAAGAATATAAAGGAAGCATGTTATCGGTAATTATCAATGTGGTAAAAAACCCTGAAATCCCTGAAGTTGAAATACCTGAGGGAAAAAATAATCCCGACTCGGTTCGATGGTTTCATTCATACAACTACAATCGCCAACATTATTTTGACAATATTAACTTTGGTGACTCCCGTTATTTATACACACCCATATTCCACAATAAACTTAATAACTATTTTACTAAAGTTTTAATTCAAGACCCGGATACCATCATTCAATATATAGATATAATTTCTGAACGAGCAGTAAAAAATGATGAAATATTTCAATATGTAATGCGCTATTTTATCAATACTTTCCAGCGTAGCCAAATCATGGGAATGGATAAAGTTTTTGTGCATGTTGCCGAAAATTATTATTTAACCGACAAAGTTGACTGGGTTAATGATGAAACCCAGCAAAAAATAAAGGACCAAGTTGCTAAGTTAAAGTTTAACCTGATAGGAAATAAAGCTCAGGATTTAAAAATGGAAACCAATACCGGTGAATATGCGTCGTTAAACGATATAAATGCAAAATTTACCATTTTATATTTTTTTGAACCCGATTGCGGACATTGTAAGAAAGTATCACCTAAAATCTGGGAAATATATGAAGATTTTGACCGCAACGAAGTTGAAGTATTTGCTGTTTATACCCAACGTGATAAAGATGAGTGGCAGAAATATATCAATGATAATCAATTCAATTGGATTAATGTGTGGGATCCTAATAATTTAACCAATTTCAGATTTTTTTATAATATTTACAGTACTCCAACCATTTACCTGCTTGACGAAGATAAAAAAATTATAGCTAAAAGAATCAGCCACGAATCGGTTCGAAAAATTATTGAAATGGAGTTTGAAAAAGAAAATTAAAACTACAAAGGCCGTTTAAGACGGCCTTTTTTAGTCTTTATCAGAATCTTTTATCAATACCGAAAAGATAAAAAGTACAATAACCGAAGCCACAAAAATAACAAACAACGATGTAAATATCTTACGCATCACATCTTCGAGAGAAATAACTTCCCAGATGCCTAAAATTGAAATTACCGTTATCAATAAAATAAAGGTAATTAAAATGTACGATGTAATTTTTTTTAATCCTTGCATATTAAACGCTATTTAGTTTGAAATTTTAAATATAATGATAATTCATAAATTGATTCAAAAACAAATGTATCATTTTCATTTTTAAATTTCCAGAATAACTTATTATTATCCTGATTTACTTCTACATAATCGATGTTGGTATTTCCTTTATCGATCGTATAATTAAGCCTTTCTAATGCTTTTCGTGTCCAGTTATAAGGCAATCCTTCTCCGGTAAGCCCGATTTTTTTTGCATGTTTCCGTTTAATTCTGAAATCACCCTTTAACTTATCGAAATTCAAATTCGATTGCTCAAATATTTTATTTAGCGTATCGCTTAAAATTAGATCCTCGGGAGCTCCTTCAATAATTTCATTATCTAACATCAGCCATATTTTATCGGCTTCCTGAATGGCAATATTTAAATCATGCGTAGAAAAAAGAATGGTTTTGTTTTCATTTTTTGATAAATGATTGAGCAGATGTACAATCTCATATTTATTAGGCAAATCGAGGAAAGCAGTGGGTTCATCTAAAACAATGATTTTGGTGTCCTGTGCAAGCGTACGGGCAATCATTACCCGCTGGCGTTCTCCATCGCTAATCTCATTAACATTTTTATTGATGAATGATTTCATTCCAACCATTTCAAGTGCTTTAAGCGATTGCAAAACATCTTTTTCTTTTAATTTTCCCAGCCAATTTGTATGCGGAAAACGTCCTAAAGCAACCAAATCAAAAACCTTTAAATTACTAACATTCACAATTTCAGTGGAAACGAAACTTACCAGCCGGGCAAATTCATTTCTTTTAATCGTTTGAATCTTTTGATTCGAAAATAAAATATCTCCTTGTAATGCATTTTGTAATCCGGCAATATTTCTAAGCAGCGTACTTTTACCAATACCATTTTTTCCAACCAGGGCTATCAGTTCTCCCTCCCGTCCGGAAAGATTGATATTATCAAAAAGGGTAAGGCCTTCCTTTTTTGTATTTTTATATCCTATAGAAAGTTTATCAATTGTTAATATGTTATTATCATTAACCATTAATCAGCCTAAATTTGATAATTTTTTGTTACGAATAATAATCCATATCACAATCGGAATACCTACCAAAGCAGTAATTGAATTAATGGGTAGTGTATTTTCCTGTCCTGGTATTTGAGAAATAATATCGCTAAAAAGCAAAATTATTCCACCTAATATTAATGTCCCGGGAAGCAAAATGTGATGATTTGCAGTTTTAAAAACCATTCTAGCAATGTGTGGAACTGCAATTCCAATAAACCCGATTGGCCCACAAAAAGCGGTAATGCTACCAGCCAGAAGGCTGGTACTAAAAAAAACTAAGAAACGCGATAAACCAACATTTAATCCCATACTTTTAGCATAATTTTCACCTACAAGCATTGCGTTTAATATTTTTATGGATAAAAAGGAGATGGTTAAACCCAAAAATATTCCGGGAATTAACACTTTAAGCTGCGAAATAGATACTCCACCCAAACTTCCCATTGTCCAAACAACAAAAGCTTTTAGCATAGATTCATTGCTAAAATATTGTAAAATATTTACTATAGCCGTTGTAGCACTGCCAAACATGATACCCAAAATCAGAATGGTCATAATATCCTTTACCCTCACCGAAACCATTAAAATCAAGAATAGAATTAAACCAGAACCAATCCAGGCAGCAATAACAATTATCCAGTTTCCAATAACGCCCAACTGGCTTACCACAGTAAAAGATGAAATTCCCATGATTACAATCGCAACCCCCAAGCTGGCTCCAGCACTTATACCTAAAACATAAGGCCCAGCCAAAGGATTTTTAAAAACAGTTTGCATCTGAAGCCCGCTAACAGATAATGCAAATCCGGCAAATAAGGCTGTTAGAGCTTTTGGCAAACGAAATTTATATATAATCGTTAAATATTCAGGATGTTCGGTCGATTGTCCGGTAATAATTCGAAATACTTCATCTACAGGAATTTTTACCGAACCGGTAAAAATATCAGCAATAAACAGAATAATAAGCAATAAGCTTAAAATAAACCAAATGACAATATTTCGGTTTTTAAATTTCAAAACTATAATTCAAATTAATCGAAAACCAAAAGAAATGTAAATTTATGGAATTTCCAACTTTACTATTTAATATATCGGTAATAAACCAGTGTATGCTCAGGCAATAATTCAGGATGAAAAATTTTTATCATATCTTTCAAAATAATATGAGGTTCAACGGTTCCTTTCTCCCAATAATCATTTCCTCCCCACGAATTTTCTATTTTATTATTGTTATAAATTTTACTATTTACAAAAGGATAAAATGCTTCAAATCGATCATCCAGTTTTAAAATTTCATGCTTATGTTTTACCGTTCCTGTATTTAGCCATATATCAGCATTATTAGCCTTTACAAATACATTTTCAATATCGAGAGGAATGCTTTTCCTCGACTCATTTTCACTCCAAATATAATCTCCTCCAGCATCGAAAACCATTTTAGCAAGAAATGATTTGCCACCCGGGACATACCATGTATCTTTCCAGGGTAATCCAAATAATACTTTAGGCTTTTTGTCAACTCTAACTGCCTGCTTTACTAAAAGGTTATATTCATTTTCAACTTTCTGAAAATAAGCTTCTGCTTCATCTTCCTTATTGTATAAAGCAGCAATAAATTTAATCCATTCTAGTTTACCCAAAGGATGGGTTTCGAGATATTCAGGAATAATCATGGTTTGTAATCCTAAATCATTAAGCTTTTGAGTGTAACTTGCTACTTCACTGCCAACACCATAAGTAATAATCAAATCAGGACTAATTCCGGCAATCAGCTCATAATTTAAATGATTATCATAGCCAACATCTGCAATTTTTTGTTGCTTTATCTTTTCCAGAAGTTTTTTATTATTAACAAATTTAGTTCCCGAAACTCCTGCAATGGTCTCCGTTTCGTTAAGAACATCAAGAAATGCTATATGAGAAGTTGATAGGCAGATAACTTTACTTACTGGAATCACAATCTTTTTAGCGCCCTTTGGTATTGAAGCATTTGTTTTTTCATCATAAATTAAAGCGTACCGATATTGAACTCCCTTTGCACCCTGCCAGGGATTATGTATAGTAAGCAACTTGTAATTCTCATAATTTTCAATCGAAAATCCTTTAGCATATTTTACATCAGCAAAATGAGCTTGTAAATTTTCTTTAGTGTTTTTTTCTTTTGCGGATTGACAAGAAATAAAAAAAAATAACAAAAAAATAATATAACGATTTTTCATGGTGTGTGAAAACAAAATTTGAATTTCATCACAAAAATATACTTATGTAAGAAATTAACCATCTATAATTGATAATTAATTTTAGGTATTGCTTTTTCATAAAAAACTTTACACTATTTCGTGCGTATAATTTAATAGTTTTTATATATTTATACCTAAAATTGTCATTCCTGCTTATAATTATGACAAAAAAAATTTCGATACTCCTGATTCTTATATTTTCTATTATTTGTAATAGTTTATCAGCTAATTTTTTACAAGAAGACACACTCCTTTTCAAAGGAAATTATGATTATCCTCCCTACCAACTTCTAGATGAAAATAATGAACCTACAGGATTTAGTATTGAATTATTAAAAGCCATTGGAAAAACTATGGGATTAAATATTACCATTGAGTTAGGCCCATGGAATCAGGTCCGTACTGAATTAGAAGCCGGTAAAATCGATGGATTAGCTGCCATGTCGTACTCAGAAGAGAGAAAACGCAATGTAAATTTTTCAACGCCCTATATTTATATTACACATGCCATTTTTGTTCGAAAAGAGAGTGAAATTAAATCAATTGATGATTTAACTAATAAAAAAATAATTGTTGTTCGAGGCGATATCATGCACGATTATTTATTATCCAATAAAATTACCGGATTAATTGTTCCCGTAAAAAATTACCAAACTGCATTGAGGCTTTTATCTGCCGGCGAGTACGATTGTGCATTAATCAGTAAAGTACAGGGACAATTTGCCATAAACGAATACAATTTAAAAAATTTAAAGCCTGTTGGATCTTCTATACAACCTCAAGAATTATGTTTTTCAATAAAAAAAGATAACCCTCAGTTATTGGCCCAAATAAATGACGGATTGCAAATTGTTAAAGCCACTGATGAATACGACCGGATTTACGACAAATGGTTTGGCGTTTATGAAAAGAAAGATATAAAAACACAAGTGTTTAAAATTATCGCATGGATTGTCTTTCCTTTTTTATTGGTTCTGGGAGCAATTCTTATCTGGTCGTGGTCGCTCAGAAAACAGGTAACCAATAAAACTTCTGAATTGCAAAAAGAATTAAGCGAACGAAAAAAAGCAGAACTACAGCTTATTCATGAAAAATCATTAATGAATTCAATGATTAATTCAATTCCCGATTTAATTTTTTATAAAAATGAACAGAATGTTTATTTAGGTTGTAACGATGCTTTTTGCAGATTTAATAATAAAACACACGAAGAAATAATAGGCAAAAATGACTTTGAAATTTTTTCTGATGAAAGAGCTCGTTTTTTCTTCAATACAGATCAGGATATCATCAATACGAATAAACCCATAAGACTTGAATCATGGGAAAAAAATTCAAAAGGAGAACGTTTCCTTCTCGACACCTTAAAAATTCCCTTTACAGATGAAAATGTAAATGCTTTGGGCATTGTAGGAATTTGCCACGATATCACCGAAAGATATCAATCGGAAATTGAATTAAAAAAAGCAAAAGAAAAAGCAGAAGAATCTGACCGGTTAAAATCTTCATTCTTAGCTAATATGTCACACGAAATCAGGACTCCCATGAATGCAATCATTGGATTCTCCGATTTATTGGTAGACCCGGATACTGAAACTGACGGAAGAGAAGAACTGGTGAGCCATATTTATAATAATTGTAATACACTGCTGCATTTAATAGATGATATTATTGATTTGGCTAAAATTGAAGCCAATGAATTATCTATAACTATTAAGGACATTGATATCAACAAGTTAATGCAGGAGTTTTTAGAAACCTACCAGGAAACAAGGAAGAAAATTAATAAAGAACATATTGAAATAAAACTTGACAAAACCAATTATAAAGATCCGTTTATTTTAAAAACAGATCCTTTCAGGTTAAAACAAGTAATAAACAATTTAGTGGATAATGCTTTTAAATATACTGAGAAGGGTTTTGTTAAATTTGGCTATAAAATTTTGAATGATAGAAATCTGGTTGAATTTTATATTTCAGATACAGGAATTGGAATACCCAAAGATAAACAGGAAGCAATTTTTGAACGGTTCAACAAATTAGAAACAGACAAATCAAAGCTTTACAGAGGTACCGGCCTGGGGTTAACCATCACCAAAAATTTACTAAACAGGCTTGGCGGTGATATTCGATTATCATCAACAGTTAATAAAGGTTCTACATTCTACTTTACCTTACCATTAGAGGTTTCTAAAATAGCCGATGAGGAGACTATTGAAAATGATTTAATCAATCATAATCCCACATGGAATGGAAAAACAATTTTAATTGCAGAAGATGAAGAAAGTAATTATAAATTTCTTGAGATGCTCCTTAAAAACAAAGGCCTTAAGTTATTACATGCAGCAACGGGTAACGAAGCGATTGAAATTTGTCAAAATAAAAATGATATCGATTTAATTCTTATGGATATTAAAATGCCCGGTATAAACGGACTCGAAACTACTATGAAAATTAAGCAGTTAAATCCTAATATACCCATTATAATACAAACAGCATATGCAATGCATGATGACGAAGAATTAAGCATAGAGGCCGGATGTGATGATTATATTGCCAAGCCTATTAAAAAAGACAGGCTTTTAACTATTATAAGTAAATGGCTCGATAATAAGTAGTTATATATTAAAATTTGTAATCAAATATCAGTAATAATAATGGGTCAATGATTAATTTCCCAATACATCGTTTTATTCAATTATACTTCAGGTTCACATTAATCATAGGGTATCCGTCCTTTTAAATTATCTAAACAAAAATAAAGGGGTGTACCGGCATCTGATGATGACAATTCAAATTCAAGCCTTTTAACTCTTCCTAAAGCCGTTAAATCAACATAATCCCATTTATCAACTACATAATCATCTTCATTATTTTCAAAACGGTAATCGGCCAGAAAAAAATCTATAGTTCCGGTAATTTGCTCTGCCATTCCAATACCTGTAATCGTTACTTTAAACCAATCAGGATCACTGCCATCTCTACCACCAAACTTTTTAGCATAATCGTAACCATATAAAATTGCAAGGGCAGTATAAGTTGTATTGGTTAATTGAACTGAACGGGGTTCTTCTCCATGGATATTATCCTTAAAAGTTACTACAACTTTTCCCAATTGGTGTGCAACCGCATAATTCTCCGATTCGTTTGCACCACCACTTGGAAAAGCAGCATATATACTTTCAGGCGTGTAATAAATATTATTGATTATGTTAGAATAAGCAAAACCACTCCATGTATCCCAATCGGAATAATATTGATTATGGAATACTTTATTCCCGGAAACAAAACCTTCTGAAAAATCTGATCCATTCCAGTATGTCCCTTCATCCAATTCAAGTTTTTCAAAAGTAGCTATATCAGTTTTAAAATTATCTTCATCCCCGCAACCAGCAATGGATAATACAAGTATATTTAAAAAAACAATAAAAATAAAAGAAACAGAGTGCTTCATATAGTAATCAATAATTATTGGCAAAATAAATACAAAAAAATACGTTTAAAAGGGTTTAAATAAATATATAATACCAAAAGTAAAATAATTATTGGGTGCATACTGCGACAAACCAAAACCACCTGCAAAGTCTAGCTGAAGTTTAGGATGGATAAGATATGTTACACCTCCATTGAATTTATTTTGAGCAGCCATATATTTAGAAAAATCACCATAAACTTCAATAAACGTACCTATTTTTTCAGTTAATGAATATCCAAAAACTAACGTGTAAGTTCCAATGGTATAATCAATATCAGCTGGAAATTCTACACTAAAACTATAACCCAAATCCAATTCATCGGTTAATGAATGTGAAAAAGCTAATGACATATTTGTACTATGATATTTTTGTTGAAAAGCATCTGCACCGGTATTAGCAATGCTAATATGTCCGAGAAAAGCAATTTGGGGAATCCATCCTTTTTCAGTATTTACATGTATTTTCCCTCCGATTGAAAATGGAGAGAATCCCGCTAAATCATCTAAACCTGATCTTTTTACCTTGTTATAATCTGTTCCCAAACGCAACTCAAAATGATCAAACAATCCATATCTTAAAAGCATTGACGAGTAAGAAATATTCAAAATCTGGTCGTTTTCATTTTTATAATTAAAACCATCCTCAAATTGAAGATACCCTTTTGGGACTAGAAACGTAGATTCGGTTTGATCGGGCCTGTCGCCAATTAAAACAGACGTTTCATTTTCCTGGGAAAAAGATATAAGAGATATTAATAAAAGAGTAAAAGTTAAAATAGCTTTGTTCATAAGTAGAATGATTTATTTTTTTGTTAATATATTAAAATTTGTGTTAATAACAATTATTTGATGTTAACAAAAGCATTTGTATTTTTGTTTGTCTCAAATCAATTAACGCATGAGCAAAGAAAAAATAAAAGAACGAATTGACAAATTAAGACAAATTTTACATCATCATAATTACCAGTATTATGTTCTGGCTCAACCGGAAATAAGCGATTTTGAATACGATCGTTTATTACAAGAATTAAAGGATTTAGAAGATCAAAACCCCGAATATTTTGACCTCAACTCCCCTACTCAACGAGTAGGAAGTGATACAGCGCATGAATTTAAGCAGGTAACGCACAAATACCCAATGTTGTCGTTAAGCAATACTTATTCGTCAGAAGAAGTTACCGATTTTATCAAACGTGTTCAAAAAGGGTTAAATGGAGAAAATACAGCGTTTACCTGCGAACTAAAGTATGATGGAGTAGCCATTGGCTTAACTTACAAAAAAGGACTCTTAATGCAGGCTGTTACACGAGGTGTTGGAGTAAAAGGTGATGATGTTACCAATAATGTAAAAACCATTCGCAGCATTCCATTAAAACTTTCCGGGCCAGATTATCCTGATGAGTTTGATATACGTGGAGAGATATTATTACCACACAAAGGCTTTGAAAAAATAAATAGCGAAAGGGAAAAAAATAATGAACCTTTATTTGCCAATCCAAGAAATGCAGCTGCAGGTACTTTAAAACTTCAAAAATCATCAACAGTAGCAAAACGGCCATTAGACTGCTTCTTTTATTCAATTCTGGGCGATCAATTACCACACAAGTTTCATTTTGAAAACTTACAAAAAGCTCGTGAATGGGGATTTAAAATATCAGAGCACATCAAAAAATGCAAGGGTATTGATGAAATTTTTGATTATATTAATTACTGGGATAATGAGCGGCATCAATTACCTTTCGATATCGATGGAGTTGTTATCAAAGTTAACGATTACCAACAACAGGAAAGATTGGGTTATACCGCCAAATCTCCACGCTGGGCTATTGCTTATAAATTTAAGGCCGAACAGGCAACCACAAAACTATTGTCCATCCATTACCAGGTTGGCCGTACAGGTGCAATTACTCCTGTTGCTAATCTTGTACCGGTATTGTTAGCCGGAACAACGGTAAAAAGAGCATCATTGCACAATTCAGATCAGATTCAATTGCTTGATATTCATGAAAATGACACCGTTTTTGTTGAAAAAGGAGGAGAAATTATTCCTAAAATTGTTGGGGTGGATAAAAGTAAGCGCAAAGCAGGAAGTAAAGCAATTGATTTTATAAAAAATTGTCCTGAATGCGGAAGCGAACTAATAAGAATTGAAGGAGAAGCCAAGCATTATTGTCCAAATACTGCTGGATGTCCGCCACAAATAAAAGGCAGAATTGAACATTTTGTTAGTCGAAAAGCCATGAATATTGGTGGCGCAGAAGCTACAATAGATGCTTTATTTAATAAAAATTTAATTTCAGATAGCGCTGATCTTTATTACCTTAACAAAGACCAGATAATATCTCTTGAACGATTTGCTGAAAAATCGGCTCTAAACCTTTTAGAAAGTATAGAAAAATCTAAACCTGTTCCTTTTCATAGGGTTCTTTATGCCCTTGGAATTAGATATGTAGGAGAAACTGTTGCAAAAACCATTGCTGCTAAATATAATTCTATAGGTTCCTTGCCGCAGAGGGTGAGGCGCCAGTCGTCGCCGGCACGTTTCAGGGCGCC
>CAZSIC010000096.1:0-850 GCA_964606845.1 uncultured Bacteroidales bacterium | reverse complement strand
CCATCTGCCCGAAGAAGAACAGCGCCACCGCCACCAGCAGCAGCCCCTATAGATGAATTAAAAAATGCATCGTACGATGATTTAATTGCTATTGATGAAATTGGCGAAAGGATTGCACAAAGTATTATCGATTATTTTAAAGATGAACGTAACCTCAAAATTATTGAAAAGTTAAAAAATGCAGGCGTAAAACTTTCACAAAATGAATCAATAACCAGGGAAAGTGGTAAATTAAACGGACTAAATATTGTTATTTCTGGAACTTTCGAAAAACACTCCAGAGAAGAACTCAAAGAATTAATCGAAAAAAACGGGGGTAAAAATACAAGTTCAATTTCATCAAATACAAACTATTTACTTGCCGGAGAAAATATAGGCCCCAAAAAACTTGAAAAGGCAAAAAATCTTAATATTCAATTAATAAGCGAAGATGATTTTATAAAAATGATACAATAATTTTTGATATCTAAAGAAGAAATATATAATAGAACAAATTTTTAGTATAATTGTAACGTGAAGTATTTAGAAAACATAAAACAAACATTAGGAAAGTTAAGTCTTAAGAAAAACTTAAGTAATAACAAGCGTTATGTAAAAGTACATAATTTTAATTCGGCAGAAACTGTTGGAATACTCTTCAATTCTCCCGATGAAGAAGCATTTAATGCTGTTAAGGATTTCTTATCTTTCCTTGCATCCAATAATCTAAAAGTTATTGCGCTGGGATATGTACCCGATAAAAAAATTCCCGAAAACCTGTTATTACGCAAAGGAATTAACTTTTTTTGTAAAAATGATCTCAACTGGTATTACAAACCTAAAAACGAAGTTATTGAACAATTCATCAATC
>CAZSIC010000095.1:0-13577 GCA_964606845.1 uncultured Bacteroidales bacterium | reverse complement strand
ATATCCGTTTTTTACATCTTCTCTTCCGGCTCCACTTCCTGTTCTAACTTTTCCGGTACTACGATTTAAAAAACGGATATATTCAGCCGCTTCTTTCAGTTCATCTGGTGTAAGCATATCAGGATAAGTAACCGTTTCTATTAAAGGCATTCCCAGCCGGTCGGTTTTATAAATTCTTGTATGTCTGATATCGGATATTTCACGACACGAGTCTTCTTCTATACTCAACTGTATTAATCGCACTTTTTTGTTTTTTAAAGGAATTTCTCCTTCTACTCCCAAGATGGCTGTACGTTGAAAACCTGTTGGAATACTTCCATCTAAATACTGTTTCCGGGTAATATGAACTTCTCCAACAATGTTCAGTTTACATAGTAATGAAATTTCTAATGCTTTCTCAACAGCTTCTTTATTGATTATAAAAGGAGGAGTATCGTCTATTTCGTAAGTACAGGCAGTTTTATTATTGATACGATAAATGATCTCTTTTTTTGTTTTAAACTCCATCAATGCTGTGCCATCGTATTCCCCTAGCTCGCTTAGTGTAGGTCGCATGTGGCGTATAATTTCTGCATCATAATTATCATCATTATGATAAATGCCAGCAGGGCATCGACAAAATAATTTTTCTTTCGTTTTTAATTGTTGATGTACTTCCAAACCTGATTTAAACCCAATACGCTCGTAATCGTCTTTTTTTGCTTTTTTCCTGGTTACATATCCTATTTCTTTTTTCGTTTTTTCATAATTCTGTTTAGGGTCAAAAGAGGAAGAATCAGTAGATGTATTTGTTTTCATAATGTATAACTTGTTGTTTTGTAGTTTGATATGTTTATTTAAAACCAAATAAATTTGATTTCAATGCCTGTTAAATTAGTAAAAAAAATGCGAGATAAGAAATTTCCCTCGATTAGGATATGAACAGCATAATTTTTTCTATTCGAAACGGATGGTTTTCTCAGGACTTAATTTAGAAATAATAAAGGATGGAACAATAAGCATTAATACTGTAATAGCTAGCGTTCCTAGATTTAAAGCCAATATATGCCAAAGTTTTAAGTTGATTGGAACAGCTTCAAGATAATAGGATGAAGGGTCGAGCGAAAAAAGTTGAAACTTCATTTGGATAAAACAAATAGCAATTCCAATGATATTACCCCATAATAATCCTTTGGAGATTAAAAATGCCGATTGGTATAAAAATATTTTTCTTATAGACCAGTTTTTAGTGCCCATGGCTTTTAATATTCCAATCATATTGGTGCGTTCAAGAATGAGGATTAATAATCCTGAAACCATGTTGAATCCGGCAACGGCAGTCATTAAAATTAAAATAATCCAAACATTCATATCGGTTAAATTAAGCCAATCGAACATCTGCGGATACTTTTCTTTAATGCTTTGTACTTTTAGTTTTGCTCCAGTAGGATCAAAATGAAACCCTACAATATCCCGTATGTCACGGGTTATTTTTTCCATTCGTGAAAATTCGTCAATAATTACTTCGTAGCCACTGATCTGGTTTTCTTCCCAGTTATTTAAACGTTGAATATGTCCTAAATCGACCAAAACAAATTTTTCGTCAAATTCAGCTAAGCTGGTATTATAAATACCCGAAATGGAGAAAACTCTCATTCTTGGGGGCTCCTGTATAAAATAGGCTGCAATTTTATCGCCTGGTTTTAATTTAAGTAAGTTAGCAATGTGCTCTGAAATAATAACTTGGTTAGTTCTTGATGTATCATTTACCCTAAAAGTTTCTCCGGCAACCATGCTGCGTTCAAAAAACGACCAGTCAAAATCTGTAGTTACACCCTTTAAAACTACACCATGTATATCTTCCGATTTTGTTTTTATAATTCCGGCTTTAATTCCAAATTGTTGAATTTGTTTAACTCCTTTTAAGTTTTTAACATCTTCAAAAAAGGGTTGCTCTTTATTTATTGGTACTGTCTCATAGGAGATATTGGTGTCGTAGTTGACAATTTGAATGTGTGATCCAAAGCCGATTAATTTATTGCTGATTTCTGTTTTAAATCCTGAGGCAATAGCTACAGCCAGAATCATTACAGCAAGCCCTAAAGAAATACCTATTACAGCAATTGTAACAATAGGCTGCGAAATGCCTTTTTTTTCTTTTTTCTCGGTTAATAATCGTTTGGCAATAAAAAATTCGGTATTCAAAATGCTGGATTTTTATGTTTTCACAAATGTAGTAAAATTAAAAATTTAAAAAATAACCTTAACCGGTTAAAATAATCATTCGGTTTTTCAGGTATCGCCGTTAAAGTTTAGTATTTGATAAGAAAATTATTAATTTAGGACTTTTAATCAAACCATGGACAATGAAAAATGTGATTTATTTATTGATTTGTATTGTTTTATGCAATTTGCAAAGTTGTAGCAATCATAAAATTTCCAGTCAAGAATTGAAAATAAAAACAGGAGCTGAACAAACCGAAAAGTATATTCCTTTTTTAAAAGATAAAAAAGTAGCCGTGGTAGCAAATCATAGTACAGTTATTAACGGTACTCATCTTGTAGATTCATTGTTGGCTTTAGGTATTGATGTTCAAAAAATTTTTAGCCCTGAGCATGGTTTTAGAGGAGTTGCCGATGCCGGTGAATTGGTAGATGACGATATAGATATTAAAACAGGATTGCAAGTTGTATCATTATATGGAAGTAGTAAAAAACCATTAGCTAAAGATATTGAAAATATTGATGTGGTTGTTTTCGATTTGCAAGATGTTGGTGTGAGATTCTATACTTATATTTCAACCATGCACTATGTAATGGAAGCCTGTGCCGAAAATAAGGTAGAAATGCTAATTTTAGACAGGCCTAACCCTAATGGATTCTATATTGGCGGGCCTGTATTAGATTCGGCTTATCAATCTTTTGTAGGTATGCATCCTGTTCCCATTGTTCATGGTATGACCATTGCTGAATTTGCAAAAATGGTTAATGGCGAAGGCTGGTTAAACAACGGGTTGAAATGTAATTTAAATTTTATCGCTTGTGAAAATTATACGCATGATTCATTGTATCAAATATCGATACCTCCCTCTCCAAATTTACAAAATATGCTTGCTATTTATCTTTACCCTTCATTAGGTTTTTTTGAAGGTACAGCCTTAAATGTCGGACGTGGAACCGATTTTCCTTTTCAGGTTTTTGGAAGCCCTGAACTGCAAAATGCAGATTTTTCGTATACTCCTAAAAGCATGAATGGATCAAGTAAAAACCCAAAGCATAAAAACCAGAAATGTTATGGAGTAGATTTACGAAATATCGATATTGAGCAGCTGGTTGCCTTAAGAAAAATTAATGTTGAGTGGCTGATTTTTGGATATCAAAATTCGACTGATAAAGAAAATTTTTTTAACAGCTTTTTTTATAATATTTCAGGGACTTCGACATTAATCAAACAAATCAAAGAAGGTTTTTCTGCAGAAAAAATTCGTCAAAGCTGGGAGCCAGGGCTTGAAGAGTTTCAAAAAATCAGAGAAAAATATTTGATTTATCCTGATTTTCAAAAATAAAAAAATCCGAAGCTTAAAAACTTCGGATTTAAATTATTTGATTTGAACTATTTAAATTGTCCTTCCGGGATATGCTTTTAAAGCAGCTTCCAGCGTTTCCATAGCATTCGCTAAATCCTCCTTTTTCAGCACATAAGCTATTCTCACTTCCTGTTTTCCTAATCCTGGTGTTGCATAAAATCCTGAGGCAGGAGCCATCATTACAGTTTGTTTTTTATAATCAAATTCACTTAAAATCCATTGTGCAAATTTGTCGGTATCATCTACAGGTAACTTAACCACGGTATAAAAAGCTCCTTTGGGTTTTGGGCATACTACTCCTTCTATTTTATTTAAAGCATCTACCATAAAATTTCTTCGTTCGATATATTCATTGTATACCTCATCAAAATATTCATTGGGAGTGTTTAGTGCAGCTTCGCCTGCCCATTGTCCGAATGATGGCGGGCATAGCCGGGCCTGTGCAAATTTCAAGGCAGTTGCAATTACTTCTTTATTTTTTGTTACCATAGCACCAACTCGAGCTCCACACATACTGTATCTTTTCGAAACAGAATCCATCATAATTACATTGTTCTCAATGTCTTTCAGGTGCATGGCAGAAAAATGAGTATTGCCATCATAACAAAATTCACGGTAAACTTCGTCAGAGAATAAGTATAAACCGTATTTTTCAATTAATTTCTGCAACTGTTTTAGTTCAGATTCCGAATATAAATATCCGGTAGGATTATTAGGGTTGCAAATAACAATACCTTTGGTTTTTGGTGTAATTAGCTTTTCAAACTCTTCGATCGGTGGTAAAGCAAAATCATTTTCAATTGATGATGTAATGGGCTTTACCACAACCCCTGCAGAAACAGCAAAACCGTTGTAATTTGCATAAAATGGTTCGGGAATAATAACTTCATCACCTGGATTTAAAGTTGATAAGAAGGCAAAAGTTATAGCCTCAGAACCACCTGTTGTGATTAACATTTCTGTGTGGTCTACATCAATATTTACTCCCTGGTAATATTTAGCTAAACCTTTTCGGTAAGACTCGTTTCCTGCCGAATGGCTGTATTCAATAACTTTTGCTGTAACATTTTTTACTGCATCTAAAGCAACTTCAGGAGTTGGAATATCGGGTTGTCCAATATTTAAGTGATAAACTTTGTGACCTTTTCGTTTTGCTTCTTCTGCATACGGCACTAATTTTCTTATAGGCGATGCAGGCATTTGTTTTCCTTTATCTGATATTTGTGGCATAATAAATTTATTTTATACTGATGAACTAATTATTGGTTTTGTCGGGTTTTTGGACAGCACCGGTAATTTTAAGTGTTACGGGCGATGTTTTGGCATTGGAATATACTCTGATTGTTTTGGTAAAGGTACCTATAATGCGTGTATTGTATTTTACAACAATGGTTCCCTCTTTGCCTTTTTTAATGGGTTCTTTTGGCCATGTCGGAGTAGTACATCCGCACGCAGCTCTTACATTTGTTAACAATAAAGGTTCGTTACCTGTATTTTTGAAGGTAAACTCGCAGTTACCATCACCCATGTATTTTATCTTACCATAGTCATGCGTTGTTTTTTCAAAATAAATTTCCGGCAAATCCTTGGAACCCTGATTTGTATTGATTTCTTCTTGAGTATATGCTCCAAAAGCACTTAAAATAATTACAACAAGGGATAATATTATTTTTTTCATAGCAATAAAATTTTAATTAGAGTACAAATTTACTTTTTATTCGCAAAATTAAACATGTTATTAAAAAGGATTTTGTGAATTAATTTATATTTTTACAGACTTTTCAAGATAACATAATTTTTAATTTAAATATTGTAATATTATAATGGATATTCCTACAAAATATGATCCGTCGTTAACCGAGAGTAAATGGTATAAGTTTTGGATGGATAATCGTTTTTTTCATTCTGAACCGGATGATAGAGAACCCTACACGATTGTAATACCTCCACCAAATGTAACGGGTGTATTACATATGGGACATATGTTAAACAATACCATTCAGGATATTTTGGTTCGACGAGCACGTATGGAAGGTAAAAATGCTTGCTGGGTACCGGGTACAGATCATGCTTCTATAGCTACAGAAGCAAAAGTAGTTGCTAAATTAAAAGACGAAGGAATAGATAAAAACACTTTAACGCGGGAAGATTTTCTAAAACATGCATGGGAGTGGAAAGAAAAACATGGTGGAATTATACTTGAACAGTTAAAGAAACTTGGAGCATCGTGCGATTGGGAACGCACAAAATTTACCATGGATGACGATATGTCCGAGAGTGTGATTAAAGTATTTGTTGATTTGTACAATAAGGGTTTAATTTATCGTGGTGTACGAATGGTTAATTGGGACCCGGTAGCCAAAACAGCAGTTTCTGACGAAGAGGTAAATTACAAAGAGGTAAATTCAAAATTGTATTATATTCGATATAAAATCGATGGTAGTGATGGATACGTAACCATTGCAACAACCCGGCCTGAAACAATTTTAGGCGATACAGCTGTTTGTGTACACCCCGAAGACGAGCGGTTTAAACATCTACATGATAAGAAGGTGCTTGTTCCATTAGTGAATCGGTCGGTACCCATTATTTTAGATGAATACGTTGATAAAGAGTTTGGAACAGGAGCCCTTAAAATTACACCAGCTCATGATATTAATGATTATGAAATTGGAGATAAACATCAACTTGAAAGTATTGATATTTTTAATGACGACGGTACTTTAAATGAAAGTGCACAGCTTTATGTTGGCGAAGATCGTTTTATTGTGCGTGAGAAAATTGTTAAAGATTTAGAAAAAGAAGGACATATTATAAAGGTTGAAGATTATATAAATAAGGTTGGTTACTCTGAACGTACTGATGCTATTATCGAACCGAAATTATCGATGCAATGGTTTTGCAAAATGGATCAAATGGCAAAACCAGCACTGGAAAATGTCATGAATGATAATATTCAATTCCACCCTAAAAAATTTAAAAATACCTATAAACATTGGATGGAGAATGTAAAAGACTGGTGTGTATCGCGACAACTCTGGTGGGGCCATCGGATACCGGCTTATTATTTGCCCGATGGCGGATATGTTGTGGCAGAAACTACCGAAAAAGCTTTAGAATTAGCAAAAGAGAAAACAGAAAATAAAAACTTGTCATTAAATGATTTACGACAAGATGAAGATGTATTGGATACCTGGTTTTCATCGTGGCTTTGGCCAATTTCTGTTTTTGACGGTATAAATGAGCCCGATAATCAAGATTACAATTATTATTACCCTACTGACGATTTGGTTACCGCTCCGGAAATTCTGTTTTTTTGGGTTGCTCGTATGATTATGGCAGGCTACGAATATAAAGGAGAAAAACCTTTTAAAAATGTTTACTTAACAGGTATTGTTCGTGACCATTTACGCCGAAAAATGTCCAAATCGCTGGGAAATTCTCCAGATCCCATCGAATTAATGGAAAAATACGGAGCAGATGGCGTACGGGTTGGTATGCTATTATGTTCGCCAGCTGGTGGTGATTTGCTTTTCGATGAGAGTTTAACTGAGCAGGGACGAAATTTCGGGAATAAAATATGGAATGCTTTCCGTTTGGTTAAAAGCTGGAACGTAGATGAAAATAGAGAACAACCCGAGTATGCCCAAAAATCTATTGAGTGGTTTAAACATCGTTTGAACGCCGAAATTGAAAACATCAACGATTTATACGAAAAATATCGGTTATCTGATGCTCTAATGGCGATTTATAAACTTTTCTGGGACGAATTTTCATCCTGGTATTTAGAATTGGTGAAACCGGCATATCAAAAACCAATCGATCGAAAAACTTATAACCAAACGCTTGATTTTTTTGATATCTTATTAAAATTATTGCATCCGTTTATGCCCTTTATAACCGAAGAAATATGGCAGTTAATGGAGAAAAGAAATCCGGATGAAAGTATTATGGTTGAAAAAATGCCTGAGGTTCAACCTTATGATGATAATATCATTGAATCGTTCGAATTTGTTAAAGAAATAATTTCTTCGGTTCGTAATATTCGTAACGAAAATAATTTGCCACAAAAAGAACTTTTACCATTAAAAGTTAACGGTAAATATGAAAATGATTACAATTCATGTATAGTAAAAATGGCAAATCTTTCTAAAATAGAATCTACCGACCGAAAAATTGACGGTGCCGTTTCGTTTATGGTGAAATCTGCAGAATTTTACATTGAGCTGGGTGATTTAGTTGATATTGAAGAAGAAATCAATAAACTAAACGAAGAATTAGAATATCAAAAAGGATTTTTGAATGCTGTGATGAAAAAGTTGAACAATGAGCGGTTTGTTCAAAATGCACCCGAAAAAGTGGTAGATATTGAAAAACAAAAACGAGCTGATGCAGAAGCTAAAATCCAAGTGCTTCAAGATCGTATTGCAAGTTTAGAAAAATCCTGATATTTATATTGATTATCAGCCGGTAATCAAAATTGTATTTTATAACATATTTAAAAAGGACTACAAGCTATTGATATTTAAACTTTTCTCAGTAGTTTAGTAGTCCTTTTTTCACCATTAAAAGAGACTGATATGAAAGAATTAGAAATTAGAATGAATCCGAACCCATTGGTTCAGTTTTTAAAGAAACCTGCCTCGAAATTTACACGGCAGGATATTATCTATTTTATTGAAGAGAATGAAATTGAAATGATCAATTTCAGATATGTCGGAGAAGACGGAAAACTTAAATCGTTAAATTTTGTAATTAACAGCAAGCAACATTTAGAAGATTTGCTTTCTACAGGCGAAAGGGTTGACGGTTCCAGCCTATTTTCTTATATCGAAGCCGGATCCAGTGATTTATATGTAATCCCACGGTTTAAAACAGCTTTTGTAAATCCTTTTTCAGAGTATCCAACGTTGGATATTCTGTGTGGTTTTTATAATCGCGATGGAGAGCCACTGGAGAGTGCACCTGAACATATTCTTCGTAAAGCCATTGAGCAGTTTCGAAAGTCTACAGGATACGATTTTAAAGCAATGGGTGAACTGGAATATTATATCGTTAGCGAAGTAGACGATCTTTATCCCGCAATCGACCAGAAAGGTTATCACGAATCTCCTCCTTTTACAAAATTTGGACACATCCGTAAAGAAGCATTAAGCCTTATTTCACAATGTGGTGGCCAAATAAAATATGGTCACTCCGAAGTGGGTAATTTTGAAAGTGAAGATCAGCTTTATGAGCAGCAGGAGATAGAGTTCTTACCCATCGATCCGCAGGATGCTGTTGACCAGCTTATCATTTCGAAATGGATTTTACGAATGCTTGGGAACGAGTATGGTGTAAATATAAGTTTTGCACCTAAAATTACTGTTGGAAAGGCCGGTAGTGGATTACATATTCATATGCTGCTTGAGAAAGACGGGCAGAATGTAATGGTTGAAGGTGATGGGTTAGGTAATACCGCTAAAAAAATGATTGCCGGTATTTTAGATTTAGCCGCTCCATTAACAGCTTTTGGAAATACAATTCCAACATCATATTTAAGATTAGTTCCTCATCAGGAAGCGCCAACGAATATTTGCTGGGGCGATAGCAACCGTTCTGTGCTTGTTCGGGTACCTCTCGGATGGATCGCAGACACAAGCATGATCAAAGATGCAAATCCACAAGAAACAGGAGAAATTCCTTATGTGCCAGGTAAACAAACCGTGGAATTGCGTTCGGGCGATGGTTCTGCTAATCTTTACTTGTATGTGGCAGGAATCATTGTGGCTGCTCAACACGGATTAGAAATGCCTAAAGCACTTGAACTTGCCGAAAAATTATATATGAACGTTAATATTTTTGACGAACAGCATAAAGATAAACTGGCTAAATTAGAATTCTTGCCACAATCATGTTGGGAATCAGCTGAAAGGCTGATTGAAAAACGTCAATTCTTTGAAAAAAATGGTATTTTTCCTGCAGGTTTACTTGACCAAACAGCCGAAAAACTGAAATCATTTAACGATAAAGATTTAAGTGAGCGTTTATATGGCAAAGAAGAAGAGCTAAGAGAATTGGTAATGAAATTTTTACATTGTCAATAATTAAAATACCGTAAGAATTTTTAAGCACATCTAATATACAGGTGTGCTTTTTTTAATTCAGTACATCTGCAAATTCAATATCTTGAGCAGCTAAAACAAAAATTTTCCAGGATATTTCTTTGGTGTTAGCTTTAAATTCTTTGTAGTAATTTTCAAAATCACTGTCTGGTTTTTTTAGCCCTAACATTACCAAATCTTTTGTTGCTGACTCTCGTTTTAAAATATCAGTAAAACTTTCTCCGTTTGCTACAATAATTTTTTGCTTGAATTGTAATCTAAATTGAGTTATAATTTGATTTAGGTTGTTTTTTGCATCTTTTAATGCTTTTTGGTTTGGTACCACCATTTTTAAACAAATTTCGATATTTTGCCAGTGAGGGCTGTGTTGTATTAAATGTCCTAAAATCATCATTAAGGCGCCATTTCCTTTCAAGCCACCCCACCATATATCAACAGATTTTTTTAATTTAAAATCCATTAGTTTTATATCTTGCAAAATAATGACATTCCTTTTTGATTTGTAAAAATGATTAATCATCTCTGTATAATCATGATGGTGTGATTCTTCTTCGGTATCTCCAAGCAAAATAGTGTTAGGCATTAAAGAACCTAACCCATAGGAATTTACCAGTTGTTTAGCTCCTTTAAAAGGGTCTTCCGAGCGCATTACACGTACCAAAGTACGCAAGTTTTTGTCATTTAGATAATCTGTAATTTGTTTTTCATACGAATGGATTTTTTCTTGCGAAACTTTTTCTTCGTTAAGGATAGTAGCAACAGTTATTAATCCTTTTTCCTGGGTAAGTCCGTAGGCAAAATCAATAAGATGCCATCTTTTAGTCGGTGCACCGGAAAGTACGAGTAAATTTGGCCGCCAGCTTTTTGGATTGGATTCGAAATTTAATCTTAGTAAAGCATACCTTATGATTTGTAAAAGCATTCCGCTTCGAACGTCACCCCAGGTAGCTTTTAACCGACGCCTGCGTAGCCATAAGAATACAATTAGAATGAAGACGCTGGCAAAAATTGTAGCTATAGCATTTATTAAAAACATTACAGCAATACATCCAAAAGCTCCTAAAAATGAAAAGACCCAGTGAACTTTGAATTTTGGCCTAAACGAAGGGCTGCCTAAAAATTTTTCTATTCCAGCCGTGATGTTTAGCATTCCATAGGTAGTGAGGAAGAACATGGTAAGTATGGGAGCAATAGCATTTAAATTACCAAAATAAACAGCAATAAGTGTAATAATAATTGTAAAAATAGTTGCTCCTCTTGGTATTTGTTCTTTTCCGGAACCTTTGCCAAGGAATGAGAATGCTTTGGGTAGCACATTATCTTTTGTTAGAGCTTGTAAAACCCTGGGTGCTCCTAGTAAGCTACCTACAGCACTTGAAAGCGTAGCTCCCCAAATACCCAGTAAAATGGCTCCACCCCAAAATGCAATTTGTTGCATGATTAATGGATTTTCAACCAATGTTTTGGCATCAGCCCTGCTGGCTAAAATAAGTGGAAGGGTCATATAAATAATATATCCTACTCCAATGGCCAGAAATGTTCCTTTGGGTATGGATCGTGCGGGGTCTTTTAAATCTCCTGACATGTTTACACCAGCCATAATGCCTGTAACTGCAGGGAAAAATACAGCAAACACTTTCCAAAAACCAACTGCCTTATGTGCCGGAACACCCCACATTTCAATTTGAGAGTTTTCAATGGGGCTTCCAAAAAGCAACGATAATAATGACATTGCGATAACACCCAAAATAAGAAACTGAACTCTTATCGCTGCTTTGGTCGAGAAAAATGATAATGTGCCTAAAGCCAGGGTGGTAACAATTCCTACAAGTTTAAAATTTAATCCGGGAAATATAGCCACCATACTTTCCGAAAAACCAAGAATATATAATGCTACCGAAAAAGCCTGTGCAAAATATAAAGGAATTCCTATTGAACCGCCGATTTCTAATCCCAGCGACCTGCTTATCATGTAATATGCCCCACCAATTTTTACCGGAGTATTGGTTGATATTGCCGCAATAGACAACGATGTTAAAAAAGTAATTAATGTGGACAAAGTAACAATTAGAAGAGTTCCCAAAAGGCCAACATTCCCGACAACCCATCCAAAACGTAAATACATTATTACGCCAAGAATAGTAAGTATTGATGGAGTGAAAACTCCTCCAAAGGTATTCAGGCCAGTGCTTTTATTTGATTCCTTCTGATTGATAACTTGTTATTTTTGAATTTTAAAGTACAAAAATATTGTTTTATTGTAATTAATGGATCGTTTATACAATAATACTTTTTTAAATTTTGTAAAAAAAATTAGGGTGCGAGCCTTCTTACTTTCCAGTCATTATCATCTAAATAATATTCTATGCGGTCGTGTAATCTGTTAGGGCGTCCCTGCCAAAATTCAAATGTATAAGGAATTAAAATATAACCACCCCAATTTTCCGGACGTGTTGGAGGTTTGCCTTCAAACTCTTTTTCATAATCGGCTTGTAGTTTTTCCAGATATTCGCGATTAGGAATTTCTTTACTTTGAGGTGATGCCCAGGCACCAATTCTTCGTTTGGCAGGCCTTGTAAGATAATAGTTGTCTGAAATTTCATTGGATGTTTTTTCTATTCTTCCTTCAATTCGGATCTGTTTTTCCAGTTCGGGCCAGAAAAAAAGCATACTACCATAAGGATTTTCGGCTAATTGATGGCCTTTTTTACTTTTGTAGTTAGTAAAAAAAATGAATCCGTCGTTTTGTATCTCTTTTAGCAGAACAATACGATTCGATGGTAGTAAATTTTTTCCTGCTGTTGCCAGCGAAAAGGCAGTAGGTTCAAAAACACCCGATTTAATGGCTTCATCCATCCAAAGCGTAAATTGTTTAAAAGGGTCGGGATGTACATCTTTTTTACTTAGCTTCTTTTTCTTGTACTCGTTTCTAATGTCATCATATTTCTTTATCATAGCAAGGGTGTGTTTGTTAACTAGATTTATCAAGTTGTGCGTTGTTTATACTGGCATTGAGTTCAAATCCCAGAATTAATGCAAAAGAATTAAAATATAACCACAACAATATAACCATTAATGTTCCAATGGATCCATATAATTTATTATACTGGCCAAAATTATTTACAAAATACGAAAAACCAAGCGAAGTTAAAAGTGCTAATATAGTTGCAAGGGTAGATCCGGCAGAAATAAACTTCCATTCTGTTTTTTTGGCCGGTGCAAAATAGTAAAGAAAAGATATGGTGAAAAAGAAGAGTGCGATTACAACCAGCCATTTTCCAAAAGTGATTAAATAAAATGTAATATTCATTTCAAGTATCTCCAGTTCTACTAATTTTGTTA
Organism: uncultured Bacteroidales bacterium; assembly: GCA_964606845.1. Taxonomy (GTDB): domain Bacteria; phylum Bacteroidota; class Bacteroidia; order Bacteroidales; family UBA12077; genus UBA12077. The sequence goes on along the minus strand of CAZSIC010000095.1, from coordinate 565 downwards.
AAACAGCCTGGCCAAAAATAATAAGCGAAACCGAAATTGTAACTAATATAAACGTAACAAAAACCAAAAAGGTTGAAACCATACGTGTTGCAGTCCAGTTTCGGGTGTCAATATTGTGGTATGTGTTGTTAAACGCCTGAATTAATGCGTGTATTGCATTGGTAGAAAAGAATAAACTGGCAAGGGCTCCAAAAGATAATATTCCTCCCTTTTTTACAGTTAAAGTAGAAACTAAAGTAGATTCTAAGTATCGATAAGCATTCTCGGGTAAAAACTCACGTATTAATTGTAAAATTTCTGTTTGCATATTTTCTAATGGCATAAATGGTATTAGTGTAAATAGAAAAAGCAAGGTAGGAAATATAGCCAGCGCAAAATTAAATGCAATGGCCGAAGCACGGGTTGCCAGATAACCGTTTTTTATACCTGAGAAAAAGAATTTTACTACATAATAAACAGGAACCTTATTAAATCCGGGAATTGAAATTACCCTGGCTTTATGGATAAAATGGTGGATTTTTTGATTGAAAAACTTATATTTTATTTTACCAGAATGGGTCATTTT
>CAZSIC010000094.1:807-13638 GCA_964606845.1 uncultured Bacteroidales bacterium | reverse complement strand
TTTGTAAAAAAATTTAGCACAGAAGTTATTTACCAAGATTATGCTGATTATCTTACTTATCTGTTAAATAAATTTTCAAGTGTTTTTTATATTGATATCAATTTATACGATACCCATGGCAATCTTTTAGCTTCATCGCGCCCACAGGTTTTTGAAAAAGGGTTGATGGGTAAAAAAATGAATGTTGATGCCTATAGAAAAATGGTTATTCAGAAAATAGGTAAATATATTCATAAAGAGCGTATTGGCGAATTAACCTATTATTCGGCCTATGTACCTTTTGTTAATGATAATAATGAATTGCTGGCTTATTTAAATCTTCCTTATTTTACCAAACAAAGTGCCTTGCGTAAAGAAATTTATACCATTGTGGTTGCAGTAGTAAATATTTATTTCTTTCTGATTTTATTATCGGTTATTATCGCCATTTTTGTCTCAAATAATATCACCAAACCTCTACAGCTTATTCAGGAGAAGTTTAGAGCAATTGACCTGGGCAAAAAAAACGAGCCTATTTATTACGATAGCCAGGATGAGATTGGCAGTTTAATCAAAGAATATAATCGCATGGTTAGCGAGTTGAGCGAAAATGCAGAAAAATTGGCAAAATCTGAGAGGGAGTCGGCCTGGCGTGAAATGGCCAAACAAATTGCCCACGAAATTAAAAATCCTTTAACACCAATGAAATTGTCGGTTCAATATTTACAAAAAGCATGGAAGGAAAAAAATCCTGATTTTGATCAAAGAATCGAACGGTTTTCAAATTCGTTAATAAGCCAAATCAATAATTTATCAAAAATAGCCACAGAATTTTCCAATTTTGCTAAAATGCCACGGGCAAAAGCTCAAAAACTGGATATTATAAAAAAGCTTGAAGAATCGATAAGTTTATTTGAAGGTACATGTAATGTACAATTTGATCCACAATACGATAAAAATAGTGAATTATTTGTGTATGCTGATATCGAACAAGTGCTTATTGTATTTAGTAACCTTATTCAAAATGCTATACAGGCAATTCCTAATGATCGCCAGGGAGTGATTAAAATTAAGGTTGAACAAATACCGGAATTTGTAAAAATAATAATTGAAGATAATGGTGTTGGAATAGCTGATGAATTAAAAGAAAAATTATTCAGGCCTAATTTTACCACTAAATCAAGTGGAATGGGATTAGGACTGGCCATTGTGAAAAATATTGTAGAAAATGCCGGAGGTACTATTGGATATGTTACAAGCCTAAATAATGGAACATCTTTTTATGTAACATTTCCTGCTTTTATGCCCGAATAATTTTTTCAGGCTATTTTAAATTTTCAGGTTTTTATTTGATAAAAAGTTTTAACAATCATATAAAATATTTATATATTTGTTATATATAGGTGAGTTTAAATAAAAATTAAGGCTTTGAATAAGAAATTTTTTTTAATTATACTTTTTTTCTTTTTTGCGGTTTTTTCAGCCGAAATGTATGCACAACCCGAAATATCGGGAGTTATTAATCACTATTCCAAAGTAGATTCGCTTTTTCCTACTAAAGATACTTTAACGGTTGTCGACCCCTCGCTTTTTAACGATGGTGATACCGTAATGATTTATCAGGCTAAAGGTGCTGAAGCATATGTTGGTGATGATTTATGGGAAACCAAAGGCAGGCTTTTTCCTATTAATAATGATATTAATTCAGCGGGTAAATATGAAATAATTATTATTGATCAAGTTATAAGTGATCAAGTAGTATTAAGGGTTTCGCTGGCCAATCATTACAACCCCGAAGGGTTGGTTCAGTTAATACGAGTGCCTTCGTATAATAATGTAAAAGTTACAGGAACGCTTACCAGCGATCCATGGGATGGAGAAAAGGGAGGCGTGCTTGTTCTTTTTGCCAACGACACCATTTATCTTGAGGCCGGCATGGATGTTTCCGGAAAGGGATTCAGAGGAGCTGATCCGGTTTTGAGTCAGGGTGTTTGTGCTAATGAAGATTCAGCTTATTTTTATCAATACTTTTTTCATGAATTATCAGATAGTGTAGGAAGAAAAGGTGAAGGCGTTGTAAATTATGATTCATTATATGCCAAGGGAGTTAGCCCATGGGGAAATGCTGGTGGTGGCGGAAATGCACGATTTACCGGTGGCGGCGGAGGCGGTAATTATGTTGGTGGAGGATTCGGAGGAAAGGAAGATACTATTACCTGTGGCCCATCGCCTGCGTATTTAAATGAAGATCAAGACACAACATGGGAAGGACTAGGTGGACGTGGAGGACAGGGTTTAGACCAGGTAATTGATGATTCTACGATATTCTTTGGCGGTGGCGGAGGCTCCGGGACTTATACCAGTGAGTTATTTGCCACCAAAGGAGGGAATGGGGGAGGAGTCATTATTGTGCTAGGAAAATTTATGGTTGGTAATAATAATATTATTAATGCCAATGGAGAAGATGTAACTGATGTTGCTACAGCCTCAGGTGCTGGTGGAGGGGCTGGAGGCACGATTCTTTTTGATGTAGATTCGGTACAAAGCCAACTAAAACTTTGGGTAAAAGGCGGTGATGGTGGAAATACTGAAGGAGTTAATTTATCAGGCCCCGGCGGTGGCGGTGGTGGTGGTAAATTATATTTTGGTAATTACTTAACCACAAATATCAGCCCAGATTTATCTGGCGGAGCCGGGGGAAATGTAACAGACAGGTCACTGATTGGTAAATATGGGGCAACAGATGGAAATGAAGCTAACCAGGAGAAAATAAATGATATCCCCCTTACAGGCTTTTTATTTAACTCCATTAGTCAAAATCAAGCAGTATGCTATGGAGATACTCCCGGGTTAATTTCAGGATCGAACCCACGTGGTGGAGATGGTACATTTGTTTATTCATGGGAGAAAAAAACCAATAGTACCGATTGGGCAACGATCTCTGATTCTGCCAGAAAAGATTTTCAACCAGGGCCTTTAACTGATACAACCTATTACAGACGAATTGTTGAGTCGGCCGGAATTATTGATATTAGTGCCCCAGTTAAGATAGTGGTTCAAGAGTGGATTGTTGGAAATCAACTATTCCCTGATGATACCATTTCCTGTATTGGGAATATAGCCGATACCATTGCCGGAACCACTGTTGAAATTGGCGGTAATGGAATTTACAATTATTATTGGCAATCGAGTTTCGATATGGGCAACTGGAATGCCATTGATTTATTAAATGATACCGTTTGCCTGCCTGGAGAAGTTTTGGATACAACATTTATACGAAGAGTTGTAAATTCAGGCGCTTGTTACGATACCAGCCGTATTGTTGAGATTGTTGGGCTTCCGCAAATTGAACAAAATATTTTAGATGGTGATCAGGAAATATGTTATGCACAAATTCCCGAAGAAATTATTGGCGAACAACCAATAAATGGTTTAGGCCCCGGAACATATGAAATTTCTTGGCAGGAAAGTATCGATGGTTTAAACTGGAATACGATTGCCGATTCGTCAAGATTAAATTTTGCACCATCCAATCTGGTTGAAACAGTTTACTATCGCCGTATTGTTGAATCGGACGATTGTTTGGATATTAGTGATTCTGTGAAGATTAATGTATTACCTCTGATTGATAATAATTCAATTTCCAATGATGCTACCATATATACCTGCTTTGGGACTGAACCTGAATTATTAAACGGAACAGATCCTGAAGGTGGTGATAATGAATACCATTATCAATGGATAGAAAGCAGCGATGGAAACTTGTGGACAGAGATAACTGAAAATGGATACAATAAAGATTATCAATCTCCCGGACTTACAGAACAAACTTTTTTCAGGCGAATTACTCGATCCGGCCAGGATAGCTGTTGTGTGGATACCAGCAATATGATAACCGTAAATATTTATCCACTTCCTGTTGCAACAATTGATAATTTTGAAGATACAATCTGTAGCGGCGAAGAGGTTACGCTATCTTTTAATATTACTTCCGGCCAGAGCCCGTACAGCCTCACTTTTACCGATGGTGAAGAACTTACAACAATTGACAGTATTAATACAACTGAAACAAATTACAATGTAAATCCTGCGACATCTGCTGAAAGCAAAATTTTTGACTATTCTATAGATTCTGTTTCCGATGCAAATGGTTGTATAGCAACCAACTTATCAGGCCTTACAAAAATTGTAACTTATGGATGGCCGGAATCCGATGCAGGTTCCGATGCAGAAGAGTGTGTTTTAACCCACCAGATGGATGCAGGTATTAGTTTAGGACAGGGAAAATGGAGCCAGGTTGACGGGCCGGGAAATACAAGTTTTAATAATAATGCACTGGCAACAACAGAATTATCTGTTGATTTGGCTGGTACTTATGAATATCAGTGGAAAGAAGTAAACTGGCAATGTGCCGACTCTGCAACGGTTGAATTAATGTTATACCAAAACCCTTATAATGTAGATGCAGGGCCCGATACTTCTTTATTTTTTACCCGCGAATATGAACTGAGAGGGTCTTACATTAATCCTGACAATGTTCGGGAATTAATATCAACCTGGAGTATTGACAAAGGTTATGGAAGTATATTAAATCCTGGCGACACTGTAACTATTATTGAACGATTAACCGATGAAAATGAATCTGGAATAAGGATTTTATGGACCATTGAAAAAGGGGTGTGTGAAATCATTACCGATTCGGTTAATATTACATTACGGCCCATATTTACGCCCACAGGTTTTACACCTAATGGAGATGGAGATAACGATTATTTGAAATTTACAGGACTTGACTTTGCTGATGAAAACGAACTGGTGATTTTTAATCGTTGGGGGACAAAAGTTTTTAGTCGGAAAAATTTTTCAAATAATCCGGGCTGGGATGGTAAAAATGACAATGGATACGATTTGCCAGAAGATACCTATTATTATATTTTAACAGTGGTAAATATTGATCCGGATACCAATAATAAAATTACTGATACTCATAAAGGTTTTATTGTAATTAAAAGACGTTAATGAAAAAACATTTTGTTTTACATATCATTTTTGTATTTGGATTTATTTTGATATCCTTATTCTCTTTTTCTCAGGATAATGAAATAGATGATGATTTATTGATTGGGCAACGCTATGAACCTGTTTACAGTCAGTATGAAGTTAATGGATTAGCTATAAATCCTGCTTATACGGGAAGCCGCGAATGTTTTAGCAATATTATTTTATACCGCAATCAATGGATGGGCTTTGAAGGGGCACCTGTAACCCAAACATTAAGCAGCCATGCTCCTTTTAAAGATGAAAAAAATGCAGCCGGGCTTTTTATTTTTCATGAAAAAATAGGCGTTACCGATTATTACGATATCTATGGAAATTATGCTTTCCGGTTTAAACTGGGAGCAGGAAAACTATCATTGGGCTTAAAAGCTGGCGCCACATTTTTTCAGGGAAATTTTGCAGATATAAGCTCCAATCCCGAAGGTATCAATAATGATATGTATTTGGAAAATGAATCGGAAATTTTACCCAATTTTGGTGTTGGCGTTTATTATTATACCGATCGTTTTTTTGCCGGTGCATCAGTACCTAAACTTTTATCCTATAAATTAAGAGCCAGTGATAAAGTGATGTTGTCCGATCCGGAAAATTATGATTTTCTGGTTTCTGCCGGTGTTTTAATTGGTAATTCCGATAGAATTAAATTTAAACCATCTTTCTTGTTACGCTATCGATTAGATAATACATTCCAGATTGATGCCGGAGGCAGCTTTATTTTTGCTGATGCCATATGGTTTGGTGGTTCCTACCGGTATAATAATGAAATTGTAATTACTGCTGAATACCAGGTAAATGAGCAAATTCGTATAGGCGGTGCATACGATTTATCAGTTGGTGAGTTAGCAGGAAGAACCAAAGGTTCGATGGAATTTATTTTACGATATGACTTTAAATATAGAATTAGAGCTGTAAGTCCGAGATATTTTTAAAATGAAAAAAAAGAAAAACATAATTACTCTTATTCTGCTTTTGGGCTTTTCCTGGTCGGTTAAAGCACAGGATTATTCTATTAGTTTATTGCCGTTTAATACCGATAAATACGATGAATTTGCACCGGTTTATTACCGTGGTGAAGTAGTATTTTGCTCGAATCGTAAAAATTCTATATTTATTTCATTTTTAGATGAACGGGATGATGTACCATTATTTGATTTATACCGTGTAGAAGAGGGTAGGGATGAATGGGGGAAACCAGAACTTTTTGAAGATGATTTTAAAAGCAACTTTAATGTCGGCCCCGCAACTTTTAACAGCACTGGCTCTGAAATTTATTTTACACGAAATAATAATGTAAAAAAGAAAATAGGAAACTCGATAGACCGTAACAATAAACTGGGTATTTATTATTCGAAGTTTAGCCGTTATCGTGGAGGATGGAGCCCGCCAACACCTTTTGAATATAATACTCCGGAATACAACTTTGCGCATCCTTCGTTAAGCGAAGACGGGCAATCTTTATATTTTGTTTCTGATATGGAGGGAGGATATGGCGGAACAGATATTTATGTTTGTAAATTTCAAGGAAGCAATTGGAGCGAACCCGAAAATTTAGGCCCACAAATTAATTCTGAAGGAAATGAATTTTTCCCGTTTATCCATAGTTCTGGTAGATTGTATTTTTCTTCAGACGGACACGAAGGATTAGGGCGGCTGGATATCTTCTACTCAGAAAAAGTAAACGATGAATGGCATAAGCCCATTGGAATGGAGCCTCCTATTAACTCCCGGTATAATGACTTTGCACTGATTATTGATGCATTTAAAAAAAGTGGATTATTTAGCTCTGGCAGATCCCGAAATTCTGATGATATTTATTCTTTTGCTCCATTATATCCAATGTTTGAAAATATTACCAAAATGCAGGAGAACGACCATTGCTATGTATTCTACGAAGAAGGAGCACAAAGTCTGGATTCTACAACTTTCGAATACCAGTGGGTGTTTAGCGATGGTACCAAAATAAATGGAGAAGAAGTTGAACATTGTTTTGAGAGCGAAGGTGATTATACCATTGAGCTTAATGTGATAGATGAAGTTACCGAAGATGTTTACTTTAATCAGGCCACCTATCAGTTAAGGATTGAAAATATTGAGCAGGCTTATATTAACTCTCCCGATACAGTTGTGGTAGGTCAAGAAGTTAAATTCGATGGAAGACAAAGCAATCTTAAAGATTTCGAAATTGCAAGATATTATTGGGATTTTGGTGATGGAAGAAAAACAAGAGGTATAGAAGCAACACATATTTATACTGCTCCCGGAAATTATATTGTTCAGCTGGGGGTAGTTAGTAAAACCGACAGGCAGGGTAATTCAGAAAAACAAGGAGTGTACAAAAATATTTTGGTTCTTGGACAGGGAAAAGACCGGCGACGAGATAATTAATTTTTAAAGTATTATGCGTATATTGCATCATAAAATTATGGGAGAGCGAAGCAGTTGTATTCGTTCTTAAATTTTTAATTAATATATATTTGGGTAATTATAAAATTTTAAACGAATGAAAAAAACAATAATCTCACTACTCTTTTTAATTGCAGGATTTCAGATGATAGCACAACCGGTGCCAGCCGAAGATGAAAATATACCCCATCTTATGACTTTCGGCCCTAAGGCCGAAACCTCATGGGGCGATGATGATTTTTCACAAACATTCTTTTTTGTGATTCCTGAAGAGCATACCAGCCCTATTTTTATCAGAGTTTTTGATCCTGATGTGGGAGGAGAGGTCGATGAAATTAACGGGTACTGGGATACTAAAATTTCGTATTCCGTTTATGGTGGTACCGATGCTTTTAGAGATGAAGATGCACAGGGTATTGATCCTGTAGGAAACTACCGCAGCGGAAATCTTTTGGCAACAAAAGTATTTGGCGAAAATCCTCGATACGATAATAACTGGTACACTTTTGGTCCGTTTAACCCAACGGAAGGTGAACTGGCAAAAGAATACGGGGGATATATTTTTAAAGTCATATGCGAAGGAATTGAAGGTGATGATGGAAATATGTACCGCTATTTTTTGAGTACATCGCCATCTGAAAATAAGCGGATTGAAGGTGCCAACGCATTTGCATACGAATATAGTTTTAGAATGCATAACGACCCTAACGAGGTTTCGCATATCTATCCATACATTGATGACCGCACAATTTCTGTTGAACAAAAAAATTTCGACTGGGATAACGACGGGATGATTCGAGTAGTATCTGTGGCACGGCAAGGACTCTTATGTAAAGTATCAGGCGATGATGTTTGGGCACAAAATCAGTTTAAAATACTGGATGAAGAAATTGGCACCTCTCTGGATTTTCAGTTTATTAAACGAAAAAATCCACCGGTAAAAAACAATAATGTAGTGATTTCTGTAAAAAACCAGTATGGCGAACTTTTACCGTTTTACACAATTCCTATTGGCGGTGTACCAAAATATAAATATTCAATTGGTGTAAAAAAGAAAAACGATTAATCTACTTTGTATATGATTTATTCAAAATTAAAATATTCAGGAATTATTTTTTTTCTGTTATTTATTTGCCAATCGGTTTTAGGGCAAATATACCAGTTTAAAGAATATAATATCGAAGAAGGATTAAGCCATCCTTTTGTTTATAGTATAAACGAAGATAAAAACGGGTTTTTATGGATTGGAACAGGCGAAGGCCTTTGTCGGTATGATGGTTTTGATTTTACAGTAAGCAGGGCTGATGATACACTTACCAGCGGTTTTGTAACGTCAAGTTATCTTGATAAAAATGGAATTTTGTGGTTTGGGCATAACTCAGGAGATGTAACCTATTATGATGGTTTACATTTTAAACTTTTAGAAACCAATGATATTTTTAATAGTTCAATTACCGATATTGATGAAACCGATAACGGTAATATTTGGATTGCATCCCAAAACAATGGAATAATAAGAGTTGATCAAAATTTTAAAATCGATACTTTTAAACAAGCTGTTCTGGGTAAAATAGTATATACTCTAAAAACAGTGAATAAAAATCAGCTGTTTGTTGGAACCAGTAATGGTTTGCAATTATTCAGGTTTAGTGAGAATATTTTAGAAGAGGTTTATTCAGTCGATGAGTTGTCTTATATATCAATTCAATCTATAGATAAAGATGAGGATAAAAATATTTTTTGGATTGGAACAGGCGACGCCGGTTTTTATGCTTTAAAAAGCAAAGGAGAATCTTTCGATTCTTATGAATTGGTTAACAAAGGCGAACAATATGGACTGGGTTACGAAAATGTACAATCTGTTACTCGTGACAATGATGGCCGATTATGGATTAGTACCTTCGGAAATGGTATTTATCGCTTAAGCCCTGATGAAGAAGGAAATTATGAAGAAAATGTAGTTAATTATTCTACGAATAATGGGTTATCCAACAACTTTATTAAACAGGTTTATCAAGATTGGGAAGGCAATGTTTGGATTGCTACTTATGGAAATGGTTTATCCTATTATGTAAGCGAAGCCCTGACTTTCTTGTATCAGGATTTAAAAGACCTGCAGGGCAATATACTTTCTATCGAAGAGTCTGAAAAAATCTTGTGGTTAGGAGGAGAGAATGTTATTGTTAAAGTGAATAAACAAAATAATCAAACAGAAATCATTGATCAGTCAAGTGGTTTACCAGTAGATAAAATTACGAGTCTATACTTAGATGGTCAAAACAGGTTATGGATTGGAACTCAAAATTCAGGCCTATACCGTTTAAATTCTTCCGGCAATCAGGTAAATGCAGTTTACAAATCTTCCAACACGCTCGAAAATAATATTAATTCTATTGTTGGAAATAGCAAACAGGTATACATTGGAACAAAGAATGGTATTTTTGTTTATGATTTAAAAACAGGTGATAGAAAGCTTTATAACACTTCCCAGGGTTTGCCGCATAATGATATTAAATGTATTTTTATTGATAATGAAAATAATCCATGGATAGGTACTAAGAGTAATGGCATTTTTGTTTTAAACGATTCGTATGATTATACCATTGAAGGAAATATTAAGTTAGAGTTTACAGCCATTACTCAGGATATTGACGGCTATATTTGGGCAGCAACTTATGGCGATGGAGTATTTAAATTTATTGAAGATACGATAAAATATTTTTCTACCGATAACGGATTAAAATCAAACTACTGTTACAGTTTAATTGCTGACAATAAGGGAAAAATATGGGTAGGCCATCGTTTAGGGATGAGTAGTATTGATATAAATACCGGTGAGATTGATATTTTAGATAAAGATAATGGAATTACCGGCGACTGTAATTATAATGCTGTTTTAAAACAAGATGATGGCGTAATTCTAACCGGTACTACAAACGGCCTGGTAAGATATGATGCTTCAAAAGACATGGAAAATGTTTTGCCACCAAAAGTAGCTATTACTGAAGTATTATTTTCTGATGAGCCTGTGGATTTCTCAAAACCGATTAATTTACCTTATGAAATTCATAAATTAAGAATTAGTTATGTGGGATTAAGTTATAGTAACCCTGAAGGTGTTACTTATCAATATAAACTCGATGGATACGACCTCGATTGGAGCGAGCCTACAAACAGCCGGGAAGCTTATTATCCCAGGGTTGAAGATGGAAATTATACTTTTTTGTTAAAAGCATGCAATGCAGATGGTTACTGCATTGAAAAGCCTCTGGAAATTCAGATCAATATACGCCCACCATTCTGGAAAACATGGTGGTTTATTACTTTGTCAATCATTATTGTTGTTGGAGCCGTTTTCTTTTTTATAAAATACAGAGAAAAGAAACAAAAGGAATTGCAAGAATACCTGGAAAAGGAACTTGATGCAAGAACCAAAGAGGTTGTTGAGCAAAAAGAAATCCTCGAAATTAAAAATAGAGATATTACTGATAGTATTAATTATGCTCAGCGTATTCAGTCGAGTATTTTACCTTCGGTAAATACGATTAGCGAAAATTTTTCGGGTGCATTTGTATATTTCATGCCTCGAGATATTGTTAGTGGTGATTTTTATTGGTATGATAGAGTAAATGAGGATAAATTTTTAATTGTATGTGCCGACTCTACAGGGCATGGAGTGCCCGGTGCCTTTATGTCAATGATTGGAACCACTTTAATTAAGGATATTTGCATACGCAGCGATGTAAACTCCCCGTCAGAGGTACTTAAAAGGCTCGATAAAGAGTTGCAAGGCACATTAAACCAAAATATTGATGCCGAACGTGCCAACGATGGAATGGATATTATTGTTTGCGAAATTGATGTAAATACGCATTATATGAGGTTTTCGTCAGCTATGCGCCCATTAATATTATATAAAAATAAGGAGCTTCAATACGTTCGCGGAAATAAAGCATCCATTGGTGGTGATCCTAATGCTGAAAAACAATTTGAGAATATTGGTTTCCAATTAAATGAAGGCGATACCGTATATATGTTCTCCGATGGTTATCCCGACCAGTTTGGTGGCCCTAGAGGTAAAAAATTTAAAATGGATCGTGTTAAAAATATGCTGGCTGATGTGTGCGATAAACCAATGGAAGAGCAGCAAAATTATATTGCAAAAACATTTGATGAGTGGCGTGGTAAACTCCAACAGGTAGACGATGTATTATTTATGGGAGTTAGGATCTAGTTTGTCCGGCCTCATCAATATCAATAATATTATTAATAATTGCATAAATGGTTAAACCCGGAACAGTTTTAATTCCCAGCTTCCGGGTTATGTTTTTACGGTGAGTAACAACCGTATGCGTGCTTATAAATAATTTATCAGCAATTTCTTTATTTGTATACCCAAGTGCAATATATTTTACAATGCTTGCTTCCCGGCTGCTTATTTCTTCCTGTTTCTTCTGTTTTTTTTGGTTGGCTTCTTTTTTTGATATTAAGTGGTTTATTTTTTTCAGAATGGTGCTTTGGGTATCACTGTAATATATAATTTCGGCAAATTGTGAATTTACTGGATACTGGTGTGGGTTGTTTAATAATGCTATAGTACGGGTTTTACATACACGTTTTAATACAATTTCGGATTTATTTTTCTGAAAAATATCGGGATTAATTAAAACAAAATCGGCATCGGTGTTTTTTAAAATTTTTTGGGCTTCATCTTCGTTATCAATACTATAAATAACCTTGGTTGAGGGAATTTTTGAAATTACCACAGCAAGCCCTTTTCTTACAAGGAAAGATTGATCACAAATAATGAAAGATATATTAGCCATTGGTCTATTTTTCTGAAAATCTTTTTCGGATTACACTTTCCATTTCTCGAACTTTTGGAACCAGTACTTTATCTTCAATTCTTGCATGGTCGCTTAAATCTTGCTCAAGGGTAAAAAGTTCATTAAGCAGTTTATTACACAGCTCAAAGTTTTTAGGCTGAGGTAAATATTTTATAATGATATTTTTTAAATCAAATAGCTTTTCTTCGATATTATCGTGTTCACTTTCAAAAACATCTATTGAATATTCTTCCATTAACATCATGGTTTCTTTATCAGCTTTATTCGTATTAAAAGCTTTTTCAATGGCCAGGGTGTATGGAAAAACTACCTCATCCTCTCTTTTCGTATGATTAATCAATTCCTGTTTGTAATCATTGAAAAATTTTTTAAGTAAATTAAGATTACTTTTTTGAGTGTAACAATGATCTATCATTTGTTCCATTAATTTTTCAATTTCGGGAACTTTAACCTGGTGGTAATAATCGTGGGTTTTCTTTAAATAATCATTAATAAGCCGAATGGAAAAAGACTGAAGATGCTTTTTGGGAAAATAATCTTCGTT
>CAZSIC010000094.1:0-797 GCA_964606845.1 uncultured Bacteroidales bacterium | reverse complement strand
GTGTTGATTATTTCAAGAAAAAAATCCAGGTCAACCTGATGTTTTTGGCAAACATCCTCAACTGTTTTATCAGCAAATCCCAGCTCAATGCCAAATCGGTTTAAAACGGTAAGCGTAGTGTAATTCAGATGAATTACATCAGCCATTTTATTGTCTTTGGTAATAATCATTTATATATTTTTTTATAGTGCTTTACTCTATAACAAGACTAAGGATTAATTGTTAAATCCAATCTGAAACAACTATTTCGGGTGTACTATCGGTGTTGCTTTTGTGATTTGCCCGATCGGTAATGTAAAAATCAAGTTTTAAAGTATCGTGCTTAAATTTGAGAAAATAGAGCTTTATTTCTATTTCACCTTTTAAATATTCTCTATAAACGCCGCCTTCCATGTAGGGAATAATATAAAAAATTGTGGTGTCGCGGATAAATTGATCATTTATTTTATAATACCTTGTTATAAAGGCATTGTAGTTTTCTAAAGATATGGAATCGTTCAGAGATTCCGTGTTTGGATCAATTCCTATGTCGCCATCGCCATCGGTAAAGCTAAATATTAACCTGCCAATTGTATTTTCAAAATTGTTTTGTATTTCTTTTTCGATGGTAAAACTTTTAAATTTTATTTCGGGAATATCAGCGTACTGCTCTTCTTTTTCGCATGATATCAGAAAAAACAGAAATGAGAATATGTAAACAATTTTACGCCTCATTATTAATTATTTTTTTCTCATGTAAACCTGTACAGGCGTTCCGGTAAAATCAAAATGATGCCGGAGTTTATTTTCTAAAAAGC
>CAZSIC010000093.1:6477-14012 GCA_964606845.1 uncultured Bacteroidales bacterium | reverse complement strand
GAATTACAACGTTGTATCAATGTACACATTCGCTATGTATTGTTTGTCATCGACAAATTTGCGGGTGCCCAAAACCTTATTGATGAAATGACCATTGTAGAATAAAGTAAACTTTATTCCAAAAACAGGCTCAGGAGTTTTCCCGAGCCTGTTTTTTATTTCTATCAGGATTACTATCTTTAACCTAAATATTTGATTTATGCCTACAAAAATTACGATATATACTGATGGAGCTGCTAGAGGAAATCCTGGGCCGGGAGGCTACGGAATTGTCCTAATGTCGGGCAAACACCGGAAAGAATTATCTGAAGGATTTCGAAAAACAACCAATAACCGAATGGAACTCATGGCTGTTATTGTTGCACTTGAGAAACTTAAACATGATAAGTGTGAAGTAGAAATTTATACCGACTCAAAATATGTAGCTGATGCTGTAGAAAAAGGATGGGTATTTCAGTGGGAAAAAAAACAATTTAAAAAGAAAAAAAATCCCGATTTATGGATTCGATTCTTAAAAGTATATCGTAAACACCACGTAAAATTTCACTGGGTAAAAGGGCATGCCAACAATAAAGAAAATGAACGTTGTGATAAATTAGCAGTTGAAGCATCATATAACACTCCACTAAAGATTGACGAAGAATACGAAAACTCAGCCCAACAACTTTTTTAATCCTTATTTTTCCCTTATATTTATTATTCAATTGCTTAATAATGCTTACCCGCCATGACAGAATTACTTAAACAAAAAAGATTACTTCAGCTTTTAAAAGATGATGATAAACTATTCGATGAGCTACTGAATAACTCTAAAGAAAGCATTTTACTTATTGATGAGAATCTTAAGATATACGAATGGAATCATGCTACCGAAAAAATAACACAAATAACACGGGAGGAGGCAGAGGGAAAAAACTTTAAAAAAGTGATGCCTGCTATTTTACCTAAAATTGGAAAAAATGAACATCTTAAAGATTTTCTGCTAAATATCGTAAAAGATTTTTTTTTAAGAAAAGATTCCAGACTTTTAAACAAACCTATCCACCTTGGGATTAGTAATAAAAGGAATGAAAAAAAATATATCAAAACATTGATTACGATCCTTGAAAAAAGCAATAAAACTTATCTGAGTTTTATTTCAAAAGATATTACTGAAGAAACTCTTTTTCAAAGAACAGTCCATCAAAATGAAAAACATCTTAATATACTCTTCAATAACGATGCTATTGGCATAGCCATGAGTAAGCCTGATGGTGATTTATACAAAGCCAATGAAAAATTCATCGAAATTACAGGATATTCATTCAACGAACTCAAAAAATTAAAATTACTGGATCTAATCCATCCTGACGATCAAGAAACAGAAATTGAATTATTTGAAAAAACAAAAACAGAAAAAGGAAAAAAATATAGCCTGAAAAAACGGTTAAAACAAAGAGATGGTAATACATTATGGGTAAGGTCGCATGTTAACTTTCAGTGGTCGAGTGACAAACAACTGGAAATGATTGTTGTTTTTCTTGAAGATATTAGTTCGCAGAAACAAGCCGAAGATGCCCTGCTCGAAAGTGAAAAGAAATACCGTTTTATTGCTGAAAAAGCATCGGACATCATTTATAGTATATCGCTCGATCGGAAAATTACTTTCTACAACAGAGTTGCCGAAAGATTATTTGAAGTTCCTGTTGAAGAACTTGCAAAACACGAGTACAGTCATTTTTTGCTTCCAAAGGATAAAGAACTTGCAAAAAAATTACATCAGGAACGATTGGCGGGTAAAAAATCATCCATTTTCAGACATGCTTTAAAAACACCAAAAGGCAAAATCGTACACCTGGAATTTTCGGTCAACCCTTTATTTGATGATAACAAAAACGTAATTGGATCATTGGGAATAGCCAGAGATATTACTGCAAGAGTAAATGCGGAAGAAAAACTAAATGAGAAAAATAATCAATTAGAGGAACTTGTAAAAACAAAAGATAAATTACTTTCAATCATAGCACATGATTTAAGAGACCCGTTTAATGTTCTTATAGGTTTTTCAGAAATTATTCTTGAACAATATAATGAATTATCTGATCATGATAAAAACCGATACATTCAACAAATAAACGCTGCTGCCAACAGTGGTTACAACCTGCTTAACAATCTTCTGGACTGGTCGAAAGCCCAGTCTCATAAAATAAATTATACTCCTCAGGAAATCAACTTGAATAAAACCATACATAGTATCATTCACAATTTAAAAAATTCCGCTTTAGCTAAAAATGTAAAAATTATATTCAGCCCTACTTCTGAAATTAAAGTTCACATCGATGATACTATGCTAAAGACAGTGCTAAGAAATATCATTTCGAATGCTATTAAATTTTCTTATAAAAACGCTGAAGTTATTATTTCGGTAGAAGAAAATCCAGAAAATTACCTTATCAATATAAAAGATTTTGGAACAGGCATAAAAAAGGATGAGCTGGAACAAATATTTAATAAAAATATAAATTTCACTAAACCTGGTACAGAATATGAGAAAGGAACCGGCCTTGGCTTAATCATTTGTAAAGAGTTTATACAAAAATGGGGCGGTAACCTTATAATTGAAACCGAATATGGTAATGGAAGCACTTTCTCATTTAATATACCAAAAAACAAAGCTTAATCTCACGATACAAAACCTTGTATGGCTTATCAAAAATAATTGCTATTTTTATTAAAGAAGAGTGTTTTTTTATAGAAGCCTCTTTTTTTTATTGCTGAAAATTAGTTCTTTTATATCTTTAAATATAATTGACTATGGATATCCTAAACACCGGTTATGGTGTATTTTTTCTATTAACAACAATTGGTATTTTTCTGGGAAAAATAAAAATCAAAGGCATTTCGCTCGATGCTTCTGCTATTTTTTTCATTGCCCTTGTATTCGGTTATTTTGATTTTACAATCCCGGCGATTATACAACAGATTGGATTAATCTTTTTTATGTATAGTGTGGGTATTCAGGCCGGACCTGGTTTCTTTGAATCCTTTAGAAAAAAAGGATTACAATTATTAAGCCTTGCCATTTTACTTAGTTTTTCCGGAGGAGTAATAACCATCACTTTAGCCAAACTTTTTAATGTGGATACCCATATGGCTGTAGGCTTATTTACAGGTTCCTTAACCAGTGCATCCAGCCTGGCTGTAACAATTGAAAATACGCAATCTTCTTTGCCAGGAATAGGTTTTGGTATTGCATTTCCGTTTGGAGTTATTGGAGTGGTTTTAGTTACACGACTCTCACCCAAAATATTTAATATTAATATCAAACAAGAAGAGGAAAATTATTTACGTGAGATTAATGCTCAATATCCAATGCTAATTAATAAAAATTTTATTGCTGAAAATAAAAACATATTTGGAAAAACGATTGGAGAACTTAACTTACGTGCATTAACCAATACTAATATCTCTAAGGTGTACCAAAAATATTCAACCATTAACCCAAAAGCATCTACTGTAATTAGAGAAGGCGATATTATAAGGGCTTGTGGTACTGCTGAAGACTTATTAAAACTTCAGCATGTAATTGGAAGTGAGACGAATAAACAAATACCTGCCAACAAAAATATTGTCATCAGAAATTTTTTGGTTACCAACAATGAGGCACTAAATATACCTTTTGGAGAGTTAGCTTTACTTCAAAACTACAATGCAACAGTTACTTCAATACGTAGAAGTGGCATAGATATTACTCCTAATGCAAACAGCCGTTTTCGATTTGGTGATAAGATAACTATAGTAGCTCCCGAAGAAAACATGAAAAGATTAGGTAAACTAGTAGGTGATGACCGTAAAAAACTCGAAGAACTGGATTTTCTTCCCATCGTTACGGGTATTCTACTGGGAATAATCATAAGCCTTATAAAAATACCAATTTATAAAGATTTCTCATTTAGCATTGGCTTAACCGGTGGAGTTTTAATTGCCGGGCTGATATTGAGTAAAATAGGAAAAACCGGGAAGATAATATGGAATATTTCAGGCCCTTCTAATCAATTTTTACGAAAATTGGGATTAATATTTTTCCTTTCGGGAGTTGGAATCGATGCCGGTGCTTTAATTATTGATGCGATAAAAGCCAATGGAATTAACCTGTTTCTAATGGGGATGGCCATTACAATCATTCCAATGTTTATTGTACTATATTTTGGTAAATTTATTTTAAAAATTAACTTTTTACGTTTACTGGGGGCCTTAACCGGCAGTATGACAAGCACACCTGCATTGTCAGCCATAGAACCACTTACAAAAACCAACGCACCCCAGGTTACCTATGCCATGATTTATCCAATAGCACTGATAATAATTATTATTACAAGTCAGATTATAACTTTATTTTAAAAAAAATAGGTTTAATTAAGGTAAACTATTTTTAAAATCCTGATAGCGTTCTGCATATATTTCTCCATCAGGCGAACCTATACTTTTCCAAAATTCATCAATATTTTCCAGCCTGTTGCCAGGATTTGGGTGCGTACTCAAAAATTCCGGAGGATAAGAATGATCTTCCATCTTTTCAAAAAAAGCAGATATCCCTTTTGGATAATAGTTATAATTATCGGCACCATCTGCCGTATATCGCACGGCATACTCATCAGCCTCATATTCATGATCTCGGCTAAAAGCAAGAGAACCGAGGCCCATCGCCAGGTCTGCTGCAATTTGAGCCATTGTACTGGTATCGTCGCCTAGTAGGGCTGATAAAAGAATGGAAAAACCGTAAACTTTTGTCAAATTTTTGGTAGAATGTCTCCGGTCGGCATGTGCCATTTCATGAGCCATTACACCAGCAAATTCTGCTTCGTTGTCCAAAAAATGGATAATTCCGGTATAAAAATACATTTTACCGCCTGGAACACAAAAAGCATTCAAAACGGTGTCATTATCAATAATATAAACATCCCATGAGAACTCATTGCCATATCTTATATCATCCGATTGTAAAAGAGCATTACGCATAGCTTCCAGTTGATTATATGCTTCAGGATAAGCAGAAGGACTTAAAATCGGATATTCATCAGGGTTTTCCATCAGTTGGTTGTGAAACTCTTCACCAAATTCAATATCCTGCTCCAGGGTAAAGAAATTAATACTTCCATCATCATCACAAGATGTTAGAAATGTTAACATTAAGATGGAAGCAAGAATATTATAAACCTTTGTTTTCATGTTAAATAATTTGAATATTAAACAATATACCAATATAATACTTTTAAAATAAAAATTGGTTTCAATTTAAAAAAGTTAAAAAAACTTATATTTTTAAAACATAACTAAAAACATTATTATATTGCATAAAATTTGCAGTTAGATTTTTGAAAGAAAAAATATTCTGAAATGAAAAAAACAATCATTTTTTTACTTCTAATATTTAACATAAATCTAGTTTCTTTTGCCCAATATTTTGGCCAAAATAAGGTTAATTATGATCAATTTGATTTTAAGGTTAACAAAACAACACATTTCGACATATACAATTATGTAAAAAATGATACTGTCTTATTTAACTTTGGACAACAAGCAGAGAAATGGAATCGAAGGCATTTTGCTATATTTCATGACACCTTAAAAAATAATCCAATCATTCTTTATAATAATCACCCTGATTTTATGCAAACCACAGCCATTTCGGGAGCTGTTGGCGTAGGTACCGGAGGAGTTACCGAAAGTGGGCGGACTCGTGTGGTTATGCCATTTATGGTATCTAATAAAGAAACAGACCATGTTTTAGGCCATGAAATGGTTCACGTATTCCAATATAACATGGTTAAGAAAAATGACAGCCTGTCACTTCAAAATCTTATGCGAGTACCATTATGGATGATTGAAGGACTGGCAGAATATCTTTCTATTGGGCCGGCAGATAACAGAACAGCTATGTGGATGCGCGATGCTGTTATAAATGAAGATATCCCTACCACCGAAGATATGACAAAAAAATCTTACAAATATTTTCCTTACCGATACGGACATGCCTTTTGGTCATTTGTTGGAGGTGTTTGGGGCGATCAAGTAATTTATCCTATATTCGATCAAACTTTAAAGTTTGGGCCGGAAAAAGGAATTGAAAGAGTCCTTAATTTGCCTGCCGATAGTGTATCTTCATTATGGGAAAAATCTTTAAAAGAATTCTATCAACCTTATTTAAATGATACTATAGGTGTGCTTGGAGAGGAAATGTTTGGACTGGAAAATGGTGGAACTTATAATCTATCGCCTGTTATTAGCCCTGATGGCAAATACATGACTTTTATTTCTAACAGAGATGTTATTGGTATAGATATTTTAATGGCTGATCTGGAAACTAAAGAGGTGATAAAAAAATTAACCAAAAGTGTTGAACAAACTCATATTGATGATTTTAATTTTATTGAGGATGTCGGATCTTTTTCTCCTGACGGAACAAAATATGCACTTACAACCTTTTCGAAAGGTTCTAACAATCTACTTATCGTTGAAATTTCAAACAAAAGGGTAAAAACACTTGATGATATAAAAATAGAAGGAATAGATGCCTTTATTTATCCAAAGTGGTCTCCTGATGGTAAAAACATATTAATAACAGGGCTTGTTAAGGGAAAAAGCGATTTATACTTATACAATATTGAATCAGGTAACCTAAAACAATTAACCAACGATTATTATTCCGATATTCATCCTTCGTGGTCAACAAATGGAGAAAACATAATATTTATCTCAGAAAGAGGAGAAGATACAAATCTGGAAAAACAAATATATGGTTCATACAAATTATGTCGATTAAATATAGAAAGTCAAGAAGTTGAAGTTTTAGATATATTGCCCGGTGCAGATATTTATTCACCTCAATATGGGCCACAAGACACATCAATTTACTTTTTATCCAATGCTGATGGTTTTAAAAATTTGTATCGATATGATTTGCAAACAAAAAATATTTTTAAGTTATCAAAATTCCCAACCGGAGTAACCGGAATAACAGATTTAGCTCCGGCCTACAGTATTGCCAAAAATTCAGGAGAAATTGTTTATACTTTATACAAAAAAGGTAATTATATTATCTATAAAGCAAAAAAAGATGATTTTCTTGAAATACCATTTACACAAGATTCGATTCAGAGGTCTGTAGAACAATTACCACCTCCTGTTGATAATCGAATTTACAACCTTATTGGTAAGGGAATTGAGACTCATCCTCCACAAGATACAAGTGAGTTTAAAAAAGAACCCTTTAATCCTAAATTTACCTTAGAATATCTTGGTGCCAGCGGCATGAGTGTGGGTGGCTCACAATGGGGAACTTATGGATCAGGAGCTATTGCAGCACTTTTTACTGATATGCTTAAACATAACTCAATTTATACTGTTTTGGCTATCAACGGAGAAATATATGATATAGGAGGACAGCTGGCTTATATCAATCAAAAAAACAGAGTTAACTGGGGTGCCGGATACAGCCACATTCCATACCGCTATTCATCCTGGTATTACAAACCTGTAGATACAATACAATATAA
>CAZSIC010000093.1:0-6467 GCA_964606845.1 uncultured Bacteroidales bacterium | reverse complement strand
GACGAATATACAGCATTGGTAAGTACTTTAGTAGATATGCGTATTCGAATTTTTGAAGACAAAGTATCTTTCTTCGACTATTATCCATTATCGTCCAAACTCCGATTTGAAAACGGGATTTCATTGGCAAAATATAGCTACCGGATTGACAGTATCAATCATTATTATAACCCCTTAGGACAAAAGGTTGGCGAAACACGCGATAAAATTGATGGACCGGAACCATTCTATGTCGGGTCTTTCAATCTTGCTTTGGTTGGTGATAATTCAAGCTTTGGATTTACTTCCCCTCTTGATGGATACCGGTTTAGAATTCAGGGAGAGAAAATGTTTTTAGATTATGATACTTATAGAGCAATAATCGATCTTAGAAAATATTTCTATTTTAAACCTGTTAGTTTTGCAATCCGAGGAATGCACTTTGGAATGTATGGAAAAGATAAAAATGAGTTATACCCTTATTATTTAGGTAACGACTATTTTATTCGGGGATATAACTATAGTTCTTTTCAAAAAGCAGAAGTCGACGGGAATAAAGGACTAAACATCAATAGCTTAATTGGGAGTAAGGTTTTTGTTGCTAATGCCGAATTAAGGCTTCCTTTTTCGGGATATGAGCGTTTAGCCTTAATAAAATCGGGTTTATTTTATTCTGACCTGGTTTTATTTTTTGATGGCGGACTTGCCTGGAATACCGAATCTCCTTTTTCAAATAATAGCGGTATAAAATTTACCTGGGAACCTGATTATAATTACTATGTCCCTGTATTTAGCACAGGTTTATCTCTACGAATAAATTTATTCGGTTATGCAATTCTTGAACCTTACATTGCAATACCTTTTCAACAACAAGGTGTATTCTCTGTTTTTGGTTTAAATATTTCAGGAGGCGGATGGTAATCGATTAATCATCTTTTACCTCTTCGTAGTCAACATAATCCCCCATATCATCATCAATTTTTTTATTTTGTTTTGATGATGACTTTATGGTTACATCTCCCTCTGTTTTTTGGTTATATTGCTGTTGCTTATCCTTATACCGCTCTTGCATATTCTTAATATATCTCTTAAGAATAAAGCGGGTAACTAGTCGGATTACAAAAAATACAATAAATAATATCAATATAAATCTTGCCAATGCCATTCGTTTATTTCCTTTCTTTTTTTATATTGTCGGGAACAACAAAATAATTGTCCCTAAAATTCGGTGCATTATTTTTTATTAAATCTATATTTTTAAATTTCTCTTTTTGATCTTTTCTTAAATTGTGATAAAAATCATTTACATGGTTAAAATCAGAAAGATTATCAACATTAATTTCGTTTAACTTATCGATAAAAGAAACAATTTTGTTCAGGTCTTCTAAAAAAACAAATTCTTCTTCAACATCAATTCTTAACTTTGATGTTTTTGCTATTTTATTTAAAGTTTTTTTATCAATCATTAAAAAATATAAATCGTAATTTTGTGGCAAATATATTAATAAACATTTTTTACTTTTGCAAAATTAAAATAAACAAAGCATTAATTAAATTAAATCTTTATGGAAACGGTTGTTAGTGGAATAAGATCAACAGGAAACCTACATTTGGGAAACTACTTTGGTGCATTGAAAAATTTTATCAAAATGCAACACGAAAATAATTGTTATTTTTTTATTGCCGATTACCACTCATTAACAACCCACCCTACCCCTGAAGATTTGCATGGTAGTGTAAAACAGGTGCTGTCAGAATATCTTGCCTGTGGCCTGGACCCTGAAATAGCTACCATTTATTTACAAAGTGATGTACCTGAGGTAACCGAATTGTATCTTCTGCTAAATATGAATGCCTATGTGGGCGAATTGGAAAGAACGACATCGTTTAAAGATAAAATTAGAAAACAACCCGAAAATGTAAATGCCGGCTTATTAACTTATCCGGTATTAATGGCTGCCGATATTATTATTCATAATGCATCGAAAGTTCCGGTTGGTAAAGACCAGGAACAAAACCTGGAAATGGCTCGTAAGTTTGCCCGCAGGTTTAACAATATGTATAAGGTGGAATATTTTACCGAACCACAACCTTATAATTTTGGGCAGGCTTTGGTAAAAGTGCCAGGTTTAGACGGAACAGGGAAAATGGGCAAATCGGAAGGAAATGGTATTTACCTGTTCGATGATCCTAAGATAATCCGCAAAAAAGTAATGCGCGCTGTTACAGATAGCGGCCCAACAGAAAAAAACCAAAAGATGCCGGAACCAATTCAAAACCTGTTTACTATTATGAGTATCGTTTCCGAAAAAGAAACAAGTGATTTTTTTAAAAAACAATATAATCAATGCGAGATTCGCTATGGCGATATGAAAAAACAACTGGCAGAAGATATCATCAATTTTACATCTCCAATCCGTGAGCGTATTCTTGAAATTTCTTCGGATGATAAATACTTAAGCAATGTTGTAAAACTGGGAGCAGAAAAAGCCCGGGCCAGTGCTTCAAAAACACTTAAAGAAGTAAGAGAGATTATTGGTTTTAAACCTTTTTAAATAAATAATAATAAACTTACAGCCATAACGATCATTCCCAAAATTAATCCATAAATAGATAAATGATGTTCGCCATATTCTCTGGCAGCCGGCAAAAGTTCATCTATAGAAATAAATACCATAATACCTGCCACACAAGCAAATAAAATCCCAAAAACAGTTGGTGATAAAAAAGGCATTAAAATTAAATATCCTACAATTGCTCCAATGGGTTCTGCTAATCCTGAAGCAAATGAATGCCAGAATGCTTTGCGTTTATTTCCTGTAGCATAATATATGGGAACTGAAACCGCAATTCCTTCCGGGATATTATGAATTGCAATAGCTACGGCGATAGCCACACCCAAGCCGGGATCTGTAAGTGCAGCAGTAAAAGTCGCCAGCCCCTCAGGAAAATTATGAATAGCAATAGCCAGAGCAGTAAATAAACCCATTTTTTTTAACTTTTTATTTTTATGCTCTATTTTGGCTTCTTCATCCATTTCTTCAATCATCCTTATTTCATGCGGATTTTCATAAGAAGGGATTAACTTATCGATAAGTGCAATAATAAAAATGCCACCAAAAAATGAGATTACGGTAATCCATGACCCGGTTTTTTCGCCAAGCTCAGAAATTAAAGACTCTTTAGCTTTAAAAAAAATCTCTACCATGGAAACATAAATCATAACTCCGGCAGAAAAACCCAGAGCCAGGGAAAGAAATTTAGTGTTTGTTGTTTTGGTAAAAAAAGCTAAAATACTGCCAATACCGGTAGCAAGGCCTGCAAAAACCGTTAATCCAAAAGCAATTAAAACATTATGTTCAATCATACTATGGTATATAAATAAATTAGCATTTTTTAAATTTACAGTGAAAATAAAAACAAAACAATTTTATTCATGAAAAGGTTTCCATGTTTTAGCCAGCCCTCCAATTCCTGTTTCGCGATAAGCGCTTTGAATATCGCGTCCTGTTTCTTCCATCGTCCTAACAGCATCATCGAAAGAAATTTTGTGCCCTCCGTCAGAAAATAAAGCATATACAGCACATTCAAGGGCTTTACCAACGGCAATAGCATTTCGTTCAATACATGGAATTTGCACATAACCCAAAACCGGATCGCAGGTCAATCCTAAATTATGTTCGAAACCCATTTCGGCAGCATATTCAATCTGCCGTAGTGAACCACCCATAATTTGTGCTGCAGCTCCGGCAGCCATTGCGCAGGCTGTTCCAATCTCACCCTGACAGCCAACCTCTGCACCCGAAATAGAAGCATTACGTTTAACAATATTCCCTATTAATCCTGCAGTTGCCAGTGCGCGTAACATTTTAGCTTCGGTAATATGCTCCTCGCGTTGTAAGTAAAATAACATGGCAGGTAATACACCTGATGACCCACAAGTTGGAGCAGTAACAATTTTACCTCCGGCAGCATTTTCTTCCGAAACAGCCAATGCAAATGAAAAAAGCAAACCCTGGTCGTGAATTGCTCCTCGTGAGTTTTGTGCTTTAGCAAAGTAATTATTTGCTTTGCGTGGCAGCTTTATTTTTCCGGGTAAAACCCCTTCATTTTCCAAACCATTGGTGATAGTATCTTTCATGATACTCCAAACATCCTTCAAAAAAATCCAAATCTCCGGGCCTTCATTATCCTCTACATACTCCCAAAAAGTTTTACCCTGATTATTACACCAGTCTAAAATATCGGATAAATATTTATGCTGATAAATCTTTTTATCGTTCAAAATTCCGTCAGCATCTTTTAAATCGCCGCCACCAATACTATAAACAGTCCATTGATCGGTTATTTCATCATTATCGTTAACTGCTTCGAACAACATTCCATTTGGATGTTCCGGTAACTCCTCTTCTGCATTCCAAATGATTTCAATATCCTTCGGAAGTAATGTTTTTTTTAATGCCTTATCGGTATTATGCCCTTTTCCTGTAGCAGCCAAACTACCAAACAAAGTAACCTTAAAGCGTTTGGCGTCAGGATTTTTTTCCTGAAAAAGGCTTGCCGCCCTAACCGGCCCGATAGTATGACTACTTGATGGACCGTATCCTATTTTATAAATTTCTTTGATAGATTGCATAATTATACTTTTAGGGTACAAATATAATGAATGTCCTGTATCAAAATTTACAATCTAATATAATGCTTATAGAAATTCTAAACTTTCAATAAAATTATATCGATAGATGTAATAGAAGCCATATAAAAACACGCTGTTTTTATACCTAATATGTTCAAAAATAGAAGTTTTTAACTATATTTGTTATAACAACCGTTGCCTGCAAGCATTGACCCTGACTAAAAAATTTCCGTGCAACGAATAAACTATCTATTCGTCGCAAAAAATGCAATAAATAATTTTGAAATGCGACAAATAAACAGTATATTCGTCGCAAAAAATGCAACGAATGAAGATTTATATATATCAGCAGGACGATTGGCCGAGTTTTAAATGGAATAGTGATGAATTTGTAGGTTTATTAAGTAAAGCCAGAAATTTACAGGGAAGATTATTTGGCAAAAT
Organism: uncultured Bacteroidales bacterium; assembly: GCA_964606845.1. Taxonomy (GTDB): domain Bacteria; phylum Bacteroidota; class Bacteroidia; order Bacteroidales; family UBA12077; genus UBA12077. The sequence goes on along the minus strand of CAZSIC010000093.1, from coordinate 1,408 downwards.
GGAATCATTAGGTTTCGACCTGAGAAATGAAGCATTTCTTGATACCTTAACACTTGATGTTTTAAAGTCTTCTGAAATTGAAGGTGAGTTTTTAAATCCAGACCAGGTACGCTCATCAATTGCGAGAAAGTTAGGAATGGAAATTGCAGGTTCAGTTGAATCTGACCGGAATGTTGATGGCGTTGTGGAAATGATGCTTGATGCCACACAGAATTGTTTTAAACCTTTAACCAAAGAAAGGCTTTTTGATTGGCATGCTGCATTGTTCCCAACTGGCAGAAGTGGAATGTCTAAGATAACCTTAGCAGATTGGAGAAAGGATACAAGTGGACCAATGCAAGTTGTATCGGGAGCAATGGGAAAAGAAAAAGTACATTTTCAAGCGCCAGATTCATCGCTGGTTGATAATGAGATGAATATATTTTTGGATTGGTTGAACAATGACCCTGAACCTGATCTAGTACTCAAAGCAGCTATAGCACATTTATGGTTTGTCACAATTCATCCGTTTGACGACGGAAATGGAAGAATCGCCAGGGCTCTGACAGACATGTTGTTAGCGCAATCAGATGAAAGCACACAACGATTTTATAGTATATCAGCTCAAATCAGACTTGAAAGGAAACAGTATTATGAAATACTTGAAAAAACACAAAAAGGGTTTCTTAACATTACTGAATGGATAAAATGGTTTTTAAATTGTTTGATAAATTCACTTAAATCTACCGATATTGTTCTAAAGAGGGTTTTATTCAAAGCTGAATTTTGGAAGAAACATTCAGAAACAGAAATTAACGAAAGACAAAAAAAATTATTAAACAAAATACTGGACGGTTTCGAAGGTAAGTTAACATCCTCAAAATGGGCTAAAATAGCCAAATGTTCAAAGGATACAGCAATAAGAGACATTAACGATTTAATAAGCAAAAATATATTGAAAAAGGAAGAAGCCGGAGGAAGAAGTACAAGTTATGAGTTGAAATAAATAGCAGCAGGCAACAGGCTATATACAAAATGCGGGTGTCCGTCTTGGCATATAAGTTTTGGAGCTTTGGCCAAGCTTTTTTTATCGGTAGATGAGAACGTGTTTCTGAAAAACCCCGCAGGGCGCATATAGCTATACGTTGCCACCAATGCATAGAAAAAGGTACCATAAGTAAAAAAAATTGAATAATCTTTACATTTGTGATAGCGTTTGTAAATAAAATTTGGACTTCTTAACACAAGAGTCTTCCTTTGTAAAGAAAATTTGATTATCTTTACATAATGAATCAGGATAAAAACTGGATATTAAAAAAGCTGCCTTTAGATAAAGATATTGAGACTAAAAAGGTATTGAAAAACCTGCCTTCCGCTCATGCAGCACTGGCAGAGTTGAAAGGAATTGCTTCAAAAATACCTAATCAAA
>CAZSIC010000092.1:0-14024 GCA_964606845.1 uncultured Bacteroidales bacterium | reverse complement strand
ATTTATTAGTCATCCGCTGACTTATTTAAGATTGTACGTTGAACAATTAAAAAAAGGATGCCAGCGGCATCCCATGTTTATAAAAAAATAAAGACAAACAAAACCGATTCCGGAGGAATCGCACCTGGAGCCTTATCAACTAAAGCAAAAGGAAAAAATCGGGAGCCGGTGATTCAGAACATCCGCCTGGGATTTATCATCTCCTTTTCCAAAGTTCAAATCTTTGGAAAAGTTTAAATAAAGACAAGCCAAGACTAGTTAACAGGCTTTTTTACGTAGGATTATTCCTACGTTTTTTTGAGTATCAAATATTTGATTTTATTCTTTAGATCATATAATATTAATAAATTTTATAAAGAATTGTATATTAAAGACATTGTAGTCTGAATATTTTAGCATTTCCCTACTTATTCTTGTTTTTTTATAGGAACTAATTCAGATATTTTATGGGCAAGAGAAAAAAATCAATAAAAAGTGATGTTGAAAATTCTTTAAACGATCAAAACGGTTTAGTAATTGTAGGAATTGGAGCCTCGGCAGGAGGGCTCGAAGCCATTCAGAATTTTTTTGCCAAAATGCCCTCCAATACCGGCCTGGCTTTTGTTGTAGTTCAACATTTATCTCCTGCTCATAAAAGCATGATGGATGAATTGCTGGCCAAATATACCCGGATGAAAATTTCAGTAGTTACCGATGGGACAGAGGTAGCACCCAATCATATCTATTTAATTCCTCCCGGGAAAAAAATGACTATTTTTCATGGAAAACTGTATTTAACCAGTCTGGATTATAAAAAAGGCATAAATCTTCCCATCGATATTTTTTTCCGGTCTCTGGCCAAAGACCACGGGAAAAATTCCATTGGGATAATTCTCTCGGGAACAGGTAGCGACGGAACCCTTGGAATTAGAGCCATAAAAGAGGCGGGTGGTATGGTGATGGTGCAGGACGACCGCTCGGCTAAATTCGACGGAATGCCGCGCAGCTCAATTGCCACCGGAATGGTTGATTATGTGCTAAATCCTGCACAAATGCCCGAAAAATTATTAGCTTATGTTAAACACCCTTTTATTAATAAAACCAAAGATTTTAAAAATGAACTGGACCAGGCCGAAGATGCGCTTTCAAAAATAATTATGCTTATTCGTGAAAATTGCCACGTTGATTTTTCGTATTATAAACCCAATACCATTATTCGGCGTATTGAAAAACGGTTGGGCATTAACCAGGTAAATAAGATTGATGATTATATAGATTTCCTTGAAAAAAATCCTCACGAAATTAATATTCTTTATAATGAGCTGCTTATTGGTGTTACTAAGTTTTTCAGAGATAACGAAGCCTATGACGAGATTGCCGATAAAATAATACCACAGATTTTTGAAGATAAAGATGCTAAATCTGAAATAAGGATATGGTGTGTAGGATGTTCTACCGGCGAAGAAGCCTATTCATTGGCTATTCTTTTTCAGGAGTTTATGGAGAAAAACAAGCTTTTTCCGGATGTGAAGATTTTTGCAACCGATCTGGATAAAAATTCTATTGAATTTGCAGGTGCCGGAGTGTATCCCGAAAATATTATTTATGATATTGCACCCGAATATCTGTCGAAATATTTTACCAAAAAAAACAACCAGTACCAGATTAACGAAAGCATCCGGCGAATGGTGGTTTTTGCTACTCAAAATATTACCAAAGACCCGCCGTTTTCGAAAATCGACCTGATTACCTGCCGCAATTTGCTTATTTACTTAAACCAGGAAACCCAGCGAAAGATATTATCCATGTTTTATTTTGCGCTTAAGCCTGCCGGATATTTATTTTTAGGCAGCAGCGAGTCGGTAGGTGAGTTTTCCGGTTTTAAGCCGTTAAACAATAAGTGGAAAATTTTTGAATATGCTCACGGATATCAACCTGAGCTTCATGAAACATTATCACTGAGAGCACCATCAAACAAAGAACGTATGCCTGGATCACGAACAGTAAATGTTCGTAAATCATACGAAAAAATATTTTCCGACGGGCTGCTGAACCAGATGTTTGAAAGGTTTTTACCTCCCTCGGTTATTCTCGACGACCAGTACAATGTTATCCAGATTGTAAATGATGTAAATCAATATCTTAAGCTACCCAAAGGACAAATTAGCTATAATATTTTAAAACTGATAAAAAGCGACTTTTCGGTTATTATTAACAGCATATTGCGAAAAACAAAAAAAGAAGACCATGAAATTATTTTTGAAAATATAGTTGTTGAAGAAAGCGAAGATAAAAATCAGGTAATTGATATTAAAGCAAGCAAATTTTCGGATAGCCGCACCAAACAAACTTTTTTTATCATCAGTTTTATGGAGAAGGAGGAGACGGTTAAAAAGGAAATGAATATCAATAAATTTGATGTAAAGAGCCAGTATCATGAACGGTTAACAGAATTAGAAAAAGAGTTGCAGTTTACCAAAGAAAGTCTTCAGGCAACGGTAGAAGAATTAGAAACTTCCAACGAAGAGTTGCAGTCTTCGAACGAGGAGCTGGTGGCATCGAATGAGGAGTTGCAGAGTACCAACGAAGAATTGCAATCGGTTAACGAAGAGCTTTATACCGTTAATGCCGAGCATCAAAATAAAATTCAGCAATTAACCGAAGTGAACAATGACATGGATAACCTGCTGAAAAGTACCGGTATTGCTACCATTTTTCTTGACAAAGATTTATGTATCCGGAAATTTACACCCAAAGTGCTGGAAATTGCTCCTGTTATGAATATGGATATAGACAGGCCCATAAAACATCTCTCTATCGGTAATATTTATAAAGATTTTATTCAACATATTGATCATGTGCAAGAAACGCTCGAAGAATTTGAGCAGGAAATAAAATTAAAAAACAATTTCTGGCTGATTCGAATTTTACCTTACAGAACAAAAAATAATGCTATTGATGGTATTGTGATTTCATTTATAGATGTTAATGAACTGAAAAAAGCGCAGCAAGCCGGAGAACGTGAAAGAGAACTGGTTTACAGAATTCTCGACAACAGCCCAATGGCTAAAACTATGGTTAATTGTAAAGGAGAAATTGTTTTTGCCAATAAAAGGGCCGAAGAGGTGCTGGGATTTAAAGCCAGCCAGCTTAAAAGTAAAAAATTTAACGACCACAACTGGCAAATATCAGATGAAAAGGGAAAACCCATTCCGTCAGAAAAGCTTCCCTTTTCTTTAATCATGAAATCAAAACAAGATTTATACCGGTTCAGGCATTACATCACACGGCCCGACAATACCAGGGTATTATTATCCATAAGTGGTTCGCCCATGTTTGATGAAGGTAAAAAAGTTTCCGGTGCAGTTTTCGCCATTGAAATGATTGGGAACCCTGTTTTTGAAAAAAATAATTGATTATGAAAGATTTAAAATATTCAGAATTGCGCAAAAAAGCCGAGAAAATTGTGCGCGAAAAAGGCGTTCAGAATGAGTCCTATTACCAGGAAAGTCTTGAAAAGCTTATCGAAGAATTAAATATTTATCAGATCGAACTGGAGCATCAAAATGATGAACTAAAGCAGACCCAGCAAAATCTGGAAAGCGTAAATCAAAAATATACCGATTTATACCACAACGCTCCGGTAGGGTATTTCACCATCGATAAAAATTATACTATTATTAATGTGAACGATACAGGTGCCAAACTTTTAAATAATGCAAGAACAGCAATCATTAACACTCCTTTTACAAATTATATACATCCCGATTTTCAGGATCAATATTATCTTCATCATAGGCATATAATCACTAAAAATAAAGGAGAAACCTGTGAGCTAAAAATAAATACCCAATCAAAACGGGAGTATTTTGTACAACTTGAAAGCATTCCGACAAAAATATTTAATACTGGCGAAATAGCCATTAGAACAGCTGTATTTGATATTTCCAGCAGGAAAAAAATTGAACAGGAAAACCTGAATCAGCTTTATATCTTAAAAAATATTTCGGATAGTGTTATTGTTACCGATATGGAAGGGAATATTACTTTCTGGAACAGAGGCGCGGAAGAAATTTTTGGGTATTCGCCAGAAGAGATGCTGGGAAAAACGCCGGCTCTGTTATACCCGGATATGGATCCGTCGAAACTGGATTACGACCTGGAGAAAATAATTGGCGGAGAAGACTATATTGGCGAATGGAAGGGTAGAAACAAAAATAACCAAATCATTTGGTTAAATATTCGTACATCGGTATTACTTGATGCAGAAAATAAACCCATTGGTTTATTAGGTGTAGCTAAAGATGTAACGGAACGTAAAAAACAGGAAATATACCGGTTACAATTAGCTTCTATTGTTGAATCATCAAGCGATGCCATTGAAAGTATGGATGTGGAAGGGAATATTTTAAGCTGGAATAAAGGAGCCGAAAAAGTTTATGGGTATCGCGCTGATGAAATAATAGGTGAAAATGCCCTGAAATTATATCCCAAAGAACTCGAAAATGAACTGAAACTAAATATTGATAAAGTAAAACAAGGACATTTAATTGATAATGCCAAAAGCCGGCGTAAATGTAAGGATGGAAAAATTATTGATGTTGCGATTACTTTTTCTCCCGTGAAAAATGATGCGGGTGAAATTCTTGGCGCTTCTGTTATTACAAGGGATATTACAGAACAAATCAGAAATCAAAGAGCCTTAAAAGAAAATAAATTAAAATACCAGACCATCTTCGAGGATAGTGGCGATGGAATTTTATTAATGAATAAAGATGGAATTATTGATTGTAATAGCCAGATTTGCCGATTGCTGGGGTATGAAAAAGATGAGTTATTGAATCAATCACCTGTTGATTTTTCGCCCGAAAAGCAGGATGGAGGGAAAACATCCAAAGATTTGGGAGCTCAACATATTCAAAAAGCCTTTAAAAGCGGATATCATGCTTTTAACTGGCAACATCAGAAAAAGGATGGAAATATTTTAAATACCCGGGTAAGTTTAAAACAAATAGAACTTAATGGAGAAAAAGTGTTACTTGCATTAGTACATGATCTGACCAGTATTTATAACTATCAGAAAAAGCTAAAAGAAAAGAATGAAGAGGTTCTTGCGCAAAATGAAGAATACCAGACACTAAACGAAGAATTACATGAAGCGAACGAACGTTTAAATATCATTAATAAACATATTGAGTTAAGCGAGAATAAATTCAGAACAGCCTTTAAAACAAGTCCCGATGCAGTAACTATCAATCGTTTGTCCGACGGGTTGTACGTGGAAATAAACGATGGTTTTACGCATCTTACAGGATTTACCGAAGATGATGTAAAAGGAAAAACATCCAAAGACATTGATATATGGGCAAATTTTAAAGACAGGGACATATTGATTAAGGAATTAACCAAAAAAGGTGCCGTTTCTAATCTCGAATTTCAATATAGAATGAAAGATGGCTCGGTTAAAACGGGATTAATGTCAGCAGATATAATTAATATCAATAACGAAGATTGTATACTGTCCATTACAAGAGATATTTCCGAAAGAAGAAGGTTGCAGGCCATCCTTGAGCAAAGCGAAGAGAAATACCGTTTCCTTGTTGAATCGGTTCATGCCATTTCGTGGGAGTTTGATATAATTAAGGATCAATGGACTTATGTTAGTCCGCAAAGTAAAAAATTGTTGGGTTATAAACCCGAAGAGTGGACCAATCTCGATTTCTGGGCCAGTAATATACATCCCGACGAAAGGGAGTGGGCTGTGAATTATTGTTTTGAATGTGCAGATAAGGGCGAAAGCCACCTGTTTGAGTACCGGTTTAAAAATAAAAAAGGGAACTATGTTTGGCTGCGAGATATTGTGAGTGTTGAGATGAAAGATGATAAGCCCTACAAGCTACGTGGATTAATGTTTGATATTACCGACCAAAAAAAGAACGAAGAGGAACTTAAGATTCTGAACAATAAGCTGAATAAACAAAATGTTTTGTATCAAAAATTAAATAAAGACTTAAAAATTGCCAAAGAAAAAGCCGAAAAAAGTCAGAATTATTCGAAAATAATTGCCGAATTATCAAAGAAAGTTATTAAACCTGAATTGTCTGTTGAAGAAATTGGGGATTTAATTTACCAACAGGCTTTGACATTAACCTCAAGTATTTATGGATATGTGGGGACCATAGATTTGGAAACAGAAGAACTGGTTTCTCATACGATGAAAGAAATGATGCCTAATCAATGCAATGTAAAGGAAAAAAGAATTACATTCCCAAAAGGCAAGGATGGGTACAATGGTTTATATGGACATGCATTAAATACTTTTGAGCCTTTTTTTACAAATAACCCTGCAGAGCATAAAGCTTCCAAAGGATTACCTGATGGACATGTGGCGATAACTAATTTTCTTACCGTACCGGTTGTAGTTAATAACATATTATTAGGTCAAATTGCTTTAGTGAATAAACCAACACCATATGATAATACTGATTTAGAAAAAATTAAGGATTTGGCAAATATCTATGGTATAGCAGTTTATCGTAAAAACATGGAGGATGATTTGATCAAATCAAAAGAAAAAGCCGAAGAAAGCGACCGGCTTAAATCAGCGTTCCTTGCCAATATGAGTCATGAAATACGTACACCCATGAACAGTATTCTGGGTTTTTCCGAATTGTTTAAAAATAAAAATATTTCAAACCAGCGAAAGGAAAATTATTTAAAAATCATCCACACATCAGGAAAGCACCTGATTAAAATTATTGATGATATCATCGATTTTTCTAAAATCGAATCGGGGCTGTTGGTTATTAACAGGGCCAATGTAAATATAAAAGAGTTATTTACCCTGCTGTATGATGAATATATTCAGGTTGCCCAAAACAAAAATCCAAACATTGAGTTAAAAATGGAAATTCCTGATGAAGATTATATTATTTATACTGACGAAATACGGGTAAAACAAATTATAAGTAATTTTTTAACCAATTCGATAAAATTTACCGAAAAAGGAAAGATTGTTCTTGGCTATCATAAAGCCGGCAAAAAGCAACTGAAATTTTTTGTAAAAGATACAGGAATAGGAATACCACAAGATAAGTTAGAAACCATTTTCGAACGGTTCCAACAGGCCGACGACAGTACCACACGAAAATACGGAGGTACCGGTTTAGGATTGACAATCTCTAAAAACCTGGCTGAAATGCTTGATGGCGAAATTGGCGTTAAATCTGAAGAAAATACAGGGGCAGAATTCTATTTTACCTTACCGGATTTTTCTGTTTAGTCAATTCTTGTTGAAACTTAATGATTAAAATTACTGGGGAAGAGTGTATATGGAACAAATTTTATTTATTGATCCGGATAAAAATATTTTACAAGAAACAGGAGACTTTCTTCAAAGTAATGGTTATGTTGTTATTGGAACCGGGGAAGGAGCATCAGGTGTTGAAAAAGCATTAAAAAATCTACCCGATATTATTTTATGTAATACTGACTTGCCAGATATGAATGGCTACGAAGTTTTTAAGGCCTTGCAACAAAATAAATCAACAGCCACAATCCCGTTTGTTTTTTTAATGAACAAAGCCTCAATTAAAGATATCCGAAAAGCAATGAAAATGGGCGCTGACGATTGCCTGGTTAAACCCTGGAGCTTTGAGGAGCTAAGCGAGGTTATTAAAACACGGATTGATAAAAAACAAAGGATAATCAATGATAGAAGCAAAAAAGTACATAGACAGGAGCAATACTTAAGAACCATTTTACAAACCACAAAAGATGGTTTTTGGATTGTTAACCACAAAGGAAAAATCATTGATGTAAATAAAACGTATTGTCAAATGACAGGGTTTACAAGGGATGAAGTTCTTGAAATGACCATACGGGATATGGATGCCATTGAAACAGACCAGGAAGCGATGGATAGAATGGCGCGGGTAAAGAAAAACGTATCTGAAATATTTGAAACCAGGCTATGGCGAAAAGATAAAACAGTATTCGATGCTGAAATATCGGTTACTTATCTTAATATAAAAAAAGGACAATATATCTGTTTTTGCAGGGATATTACCCAACGAAAAAACGCCGAAAAGGAAATATCCGGTATGGCTTCTATGCTCGATTTAGCGCCAAGCGCTATTGCAATTCTCGATGAAGAAGGCCGATTCCTTTATACCAACCTAAGTTACCTTCAATGGCACGGATATACTTCTGAAGAATTACGACAACTAAGTATTCATGATTTGAATGTTCCTGAAAGCAGAAAATTAATTGAAGAGCGAATTGCAAAGATAAAAAATGAAGGCGAAGCTTCATTTGAGGTAAAGCATTATAGAAAAGATGGCTCAATTATTCCATTGTTACTATTTGTAAAAAAAATTGACTGGAATGGAACGCCTGCCATGCTTAGTATTGGTACGGATATTACTGAGCATAAAAATGCAGAAAAAAATCTTAAAGAAAGTGAAAAGAAATACCGGCGAATTGCTGAAAATATTAGTGATGTAGTTTGGATAACTGACCTTAATTTAAAAACCACATTTGTAAGCCCCTCGATTGAAAAACTTACCGGAGAAAAGCCGGATGCACACCTTAAACGAAAATTTGAAGAACGTTATCCTCCCAAATCTCTTAAGAAAATACAATCTATATTTAGCGAAGAATTGGAAAGAGAGAAAGACCCAAATGCGGATAAAAACAGGTCAAGAATCGTAGAACTGCAACAGTACCATACTAACGGAACGCTTTTATGGGTTTCAATTAATGTATCATTCATTCGTGATGAAAATGGAAATCCAATTGGATTGCAGGGTGTAACGCGCGATATCATTAAGCTTAAGCAGGCCGAACTGGAATTAAAACAAAGTAACCAAAAAAACGAGGCTATCCTCGAAGCGTTACCGGATTTAATGTTTGTTTTAAGCAGTGATGGAGTATACCTGGATTATTATGCAAATAAAACAGATGATCTGTTAATGCCTCCCGAACATTTTTTGAACAGAAAAGACAGGGATGTTTTACCCGGATATTTAGCCGAAGCCAACCAAAAAACCCTGAAGAAACTTTTTAAAACCGGAAAAGTACAAAATTATTCTTATACGCTCGAAATGCATCGAAAAACCATGTATTTCGATGCACGTATGGTTAAGCTGGATGAAAAAAGAGCATTAAGTATTGTGCGGAATATTACCGACCAGAAAAAAGCAGAAAAAGAACTTATTCATTCGCATAACCTGATGCAATATATTATCGAGCATAACCGTAGTGCCATTGCAGTGCATGATAAAAATTTGCATTACATCTATGTAAGCAAGCCTTATTTCGAACAATTTAAAGTAAAAGAGAAAGATATCATTGGCAAGCATCATTATGAGGTATTTCCGGATCTGCCTCAGAAATGGAGAGATGTGCATCAAAAAGCATTACAAGGAATCGTTTCAAGCGCCGAAGATGATCCCTATTATAAAGAGGATGGATCTGTTGAATGGACTCGATGGGAATGCCGGCCATGGTACGAATCTGATGGCTCTGTCGGCGGTATAATTGTTTATACAGAAGTGATTACCGAACGCAAGAATATTGAGATTGAATTGAAAGAAAAAACTTCATTTTTATCAACCCTCTTGGAAACAAGCCCGGTGGGTATTGTTACTGTGGATAAAACCGGGAATATTACCTATGCTAACAACAGGGCAGAACAAATACTCGGACTGGTAAAAGAAGAAATAACATCTAGAACCTACGATGCCCCATTATGGAAACACACTGATCTTGACGGCTCCCCTTTGCCGGATGAAAAACAGCCTTTTAATATCGTAAAAAAATCCTTAAACACTGTTTTTGATGTACAACACGGTATAACCTGGCCTGATGGCAGGGTTGTAATATTATCAATTAACGCTGCCCCGATAAAAGACAGTAAGGGCCAATTTAATGGTATGATTGCTTCTATTGAGGATATATCAGAGATCAAACAGGCAGAATTGAAATTAAAGGCTGAACACAATCGTTTGGAATTTCTCATGCAAGCAACCGGTGCGCATTTTAATATTCTGGATAGTGATTACAATATTGTGGATGTGGATACATCCTGGCAGCAAATATATGGAGATCCACAGGGACGCAAATGCCACGAATACTTTATGGGGATAGAGAAGCCTTGCTCCGGATGTGGTGTTCCAATTGCATTTGAAACAAAGGAAATTACTGTTAATGAAGAATTTTTACCGGTCGAAAATAAATATTTTGAAGTACATACAATTCCTTTCCAAAACGAACAAGGCGAATGGTTGTGTGCTGAGTTTAATATCGACATTACCGAACGTAAAAAAGCAGAAGAAGCGTTGCAATCAAATTATGCCCTTCTTCAGATTGCCGGTGAAACTGCCCGCTTTGGAGGCTGGAGTGTTGATTTAGAGAATAATATCACCACCTGGTCGGATGCTGTGGCAGATATTCATGAAGTGCCGCATGGTTATGTACCTTCTGTAGATGAAGCCATCAATTTTTATGCCCCCGAATGGCGGGAAACAATCACTCAGGTTTTCAATGATTGTGCCCAAAAAGGCATTCCTTACGATGAAGAAATGGAGATCATCACTAGAAAAGGGAAACGCTTGTGGGTGCGGGCGAATGCCAGGGCGATGAAAGATGAAAACGGCCAAATTATTAAAGTACAGGGTTCTTTTCAGGACATCACCGAACGCAAACAGGCAGAAGAAGCTCTGCGACAAAGCGAAGAGAAGTTTAAAAATCTTTTTGAAGATAATGTTGCCTCCATGTTTTTAATTGAAGCGGATACCGGTAATCTGGTTGATGTGAACGAGGCTGCTGTCAAATTCTACGGCTGGAGCAGGGATGAAATGTGCCGGATGAACATCAACCAAATAAACACCCTTTCGCCTGAAGAGATTAAAAAAGAAATGGCAAAGGCAAAAAACTCAAGGCGGCTTCATTACGAGTTTAAGCACAAAAGGGCAGACGGCTCAGTAAGAGATGTAGAAGTTTTTGGCAGCAGAATAGAAATTGAAGGGAAAGACTATCTGCATTCAATTATTCACGATATCACCGAAAAGAAAAAGGCAGAGAAAGAACTAACTGAACAAAAAGAATTGCTAACGGCGATTTATTCCAACGCTCCTTTAATAATGATGGTTGTAAATAAAGAAAGGCGCGTGCAGCAAATAAACGGCTACGCAAAACAATTTGCAGGCAGGGATGCAGAAGAGATGCTGGGCTTTCGCAGCGGCGAAGCGCTGCGGTGCTTGCATGCGCTTGATGATCCAAAAGGATGTGGATTTGGTGATTTTTGCCAGCAATGTGTGATCCGTAACAGCATTCTTGATACCCTTGAAACCGGTAAAACGCATTTACAGGAAGAAGCACCCTATTTTTTTAAAGGAGAAGATGATAAAATCAGGGAAATGACCTTTATGACTTCTACTACGGCCATTATGGTAAAAGGTATGCGTATGGTCCTGGTTACATTGCAGGATATTACAGATATTAAACTAGCTGAAAAAGCACTGAAGGAAAGCGAAGAACGTTTCCGGTATTTGTTTAGGGATATCCCTACAATTGCAGTTCAAGGGTATAGGTTCGACGGCACAACGACCTACTGGAATAAAGCATCAGAGAATCTCTACGGGTATACTGCCGAAGAAGCCATTGGGCGTAATTTACACGATCTGATTATCCCTTCAGAGATGCAGGAAAATGTGCGGAATGAAATGCGTCAAATGTACAAAAGTATGAAACCTGTTCCCGCATCTGAAATGTCTCTTATCCGAAAAGATGGAACAAGAGTGTCTGTTTTCGTAAACCATGCGATTGTTCAACGACACAACCACGAACCCGAATTATTTTGTTTGGATATAGATATCACCCAACGCAAGCAAGCAGAAAAAATGCTTCAGGAGCGAAACGAAATCATTCAGGCACAAAACGAAGAATACGAAAGCATTAATGAAGAATTAAAACAAACAAACGAAGAACTATTTAAAGCTAAAGAGCATGCCGAAGAGAGCGACCGGTTAAAATCAGCATTTTTAGCCAATATGAGCCATGAAATTAGAACACCGATGAATAGCATCCTTGGATTTTCAAGTTTGTTGGGTAAAGATAATTTGCCTGAGACAGCTAAAAAGCATTATATAAGAATTATTCAAACCAGTGGGAAAAATTTGGTTCAGATTGTTAATGATGTGATTGATATTGCCATGATTGAGTCTGGCCAGTTAAAAATAAGCCAATCGAAAGTTTTATTGAATCAATTATTTTATGGCCTGTACGAAATTTTTACAGAAAAAATAAAAACCGATAACTTAAATATACAATTGAATTTGAAGATTCCTGATAAGGAATATACATTATTTACCGATGAATTGAGGGTAAAACAAATATTGACTAATTTTTTATCCAATGCGTTTAAGTTTACAGAAAAGGGAGAGATTGAGCTTGGTTTCAGAGGAGTGAAGAATAATAAAGTGAAGATGTATGTTAAAGACACCGGCATTGGAATACCGAAAGATAAATTAGAAACGATTTTTGAACGTTTCAGGCAAGCTGATGACAGCACTACAAGAAAATATGGAGGTACGGGACTGGGGCTTGCGATATCAAAAAATTTGGTTGAATTGTTAAATAGTAAAATAGGCGTTAAATCTGAAATAAATAAAGGGTCTGAATTTTATTTTACACTCTCAGGAGATCAAGGTTAATAAGAATTCAATCATTAAAGGAAATCAATAAAATTTTACTATTTTTGGTTTAATAAAAATTACCAGAGGGGTTTTAATGAAACGAATTTTACTTATTGAATCGAATCAGGATATTTTGGATGAAACCAGTTTTTTTCTGTCCAATAAAGGCTTTCAGGTTGTTGGCGTTTCCGATGGTTCATCAGGAATACAAAAAGCCCTGGAATTTTCGCCCGATATTATTTTATGCGATTCAGAGGTGGCTGGTTTAAGTGGATACGAAGTGTTTAATACTTTGCAACAAATTAATTCAACGGCCATCATCCCTTTTGTTTTTTTAATGAGCGATGCCTCTAACGACGATATAAGGGCAGCCATGAGTTTAGGGGCTGATGATTACTTAATTAAGCCCTATCATTGCGACGATTTACATAAACTGATTGAAACCCGGCTCGAAAAGCAGGAAAAAATTATTACACTCGCCGATGAAAAGTTCCATACCCTGATGGAGCATTCAAATACAGGTATTTTTATTTACCAGGATGAAAAAATTTCCTATGTCAACAAAAAGTTTTGTGATATTGTGGCCTATTCTAAAAAAGAACTGGTAGGCATGAACCTGGTCAATATTATTTATAAAGATGATATACACTTTGTTATTGATAAAATAAGCCGCTGCTTTAAGGGAATACATAAAGATGTTGAGTTGGAGTTCAGAGCCATTAGCGGAAACCAAAAAATTATTGAAGTTACCTTAGCTGGAAATACCTTAAATATCCGGGGTAAAAAAAGTTTAATCGGCACTTTAAAATTAAATGCAAAGATGCAACCCGAAAATCAGGCTTTTACTCCCCAAAAAACGTCTATAGAACTTACCAAGCGAGAAGAGGAAGTATTGTATTTTATATGCGAAGGATTATCAAACACCGAAATAGGTAAAAAACTGAATATAAGTGAAAGAACAGTTGAGGGGCACCGGGCGAACCTGTTACATAAAACCTCCTGCCGGAATTCTGTTTGCCTGGCTATTTTTGCCGTAAAATACGGGTTTTATTGTTTGCAGTAAACAATCATCCGGATCACCGGCTTCCCAGCCGGTTAATCTTTAAGCTGGTCAGCGGATGACTTGCCTGTTAACAATTACTGTTGTTTAATCTTCGGTTGGATTTGATTCATTAGTCATCCGATGACTTATTGAGAAAAAGTTCCAATTTTTGGAAAAGGTGATGTTAAACATCCAGCCGGATAATTCTGGATCACCGGCTTCCTAGCCGGTTAATATGTAATACATCCGCCAAGCCGCTCCAAGCGGCTAGGCGGTTAGGGTATACAAATCTGCAGCAAAAAGTG
>CAZSIC010000091.1:0-14110 GCA_964606845.1 uncultured Bacteroidales bacterium | reverse complement strand
TGAGGAAAAAGAACAAGACTTGGGCTGACTAAAATAGCGTTGACATGACACTAGGTTACTTTTTGTTTAGCTTGTCGATTTTATCAATATTAATTTCTACAATATATTTTTTCATTGATATTTTATTATCGCTGAAAGCATTAAATTTAGAAGCAACGGAATATTTGGATTAAATAGTAAAATATTTATTTTAATCTTTATTTTTCTGATTTTCAATCTGAAGTAATTGTAACATAAATTAAACTTTTATAGCTTGTTTTAATCTAAATAAAATATAGTATGTTTACTTTTTATTACTAACCAAATAATTACTTCATTATGAAAAACTTAACCCTAATCTTTACTTTTTTTCTTGTATTTTTATTTACGAGTGTTTTGGCTCAAAATAAAGATGATAAAGAGTTATTTACAGAATCAACTTTTTCTGGTTTAGAATTGCGGAATATTGGACCGGCATTTATGTCTGGAAGGATTGCCGATATTGCCATTCATCCCGAAAATAAAAATATTTGGTATGTGGCTGTTGGTTCGGGAGGTGTTTGGAAAACAAATAATTCCGGAACAACCTGGGAGCCTATATTCGATAATCAAAGTTCGTATTCTATTGGTTGTGTAACCATTGACAAAAATAATCCGCATGTTGTATGGATTGGAACAGGCGAAAATGTGGGTGGACGACATGTTGGATATGGTGATGGAGTGTACCGAAGCGACGATGGTGGTAGGTCATGGGAAAACATGGGGCTCAAAGCATCCAATCATATTTCAAAAATTATTATTCATCCCGAAAATTCCAATATTGTTTGGGTGGCTGCACAGGGTACTCTATGGGCTAAAGGTGGCGAAAGAGGTTTATATAAAACAACCGATGGTGGAAAAACCTGGAAAAAAACGCTGGGAGATAGTGAGTGGGTTGGTGTTACTGATATTGTAATTGATCCGCGAAATCCTGATTGTTTATATGCAGCAACATGGCAGCGGCACAGAAATGTGGCCGCATATATGGGAGGCGGCCCGGGTACCGCAATTTATAAATCGAATGATGGAGGCGAAAATTGGCAAAAACTGGAAAAAGGATTACCCAAATCGGATATGGGAAAGATAGGACTTGCTATTTCGCCACACAATCCTGATATAGTTTATGCCGTAATAGAACTGGAACAAAGAACCGGCGGATTGTATCGTAGCGAAAATCGCGGTGCATCATGGAAAAGAATGTCTGATGCTGTATCGGGTGGTACCGGCCCTCATTATTACCAGGAGTTGTATGCATGCCCACATCAGTTTGATAGAATTTATATTGCCGATGTGAGGATACAAGTGTCTGATGACGGCGGAAAAACATTTCGGAGAATGGGCGAAGAGTTTAAGCATTCAGATAACCATTCCCTTACTTTTAGAAAAGATGATCCGAATTATTTATTGGTAGGAACCGATGGAGGGATTTACGAAAGTTTCGATCTGGCAAAAAACTGGAAATATATTCCTAACTTACCAATTACTCAGTTTTATAAAGTGGCTGTTGACGATGCCGAACCATTTTATAATGTTTATGGTGGAACACAAGACAATAGTACACAGGGAGGCCCGTCAAGAACAGATAACAGGAGTGGAATAAGAAATTCCGACTGGGAAATAGTATTGTTTGCCGATGGTCACCAACCGGCTACAGAACCTGGAAATCCCGATATTGTTTATGCCGAATGGCAACAGGGAAATTTGGTTCGTGCCGACCGCACAACAGGCGAAATTGTTTATATTCAACCACAGCCTGAAGAAGGCGAAGGAAACGAAAGATTTAACTGGGACGCACCAATTTTAGTGAGCCCTCATTCGCCTACAAGATTATATTTTGCATCACAACGTGTTTGGCGTTCCGATAACCGTGGCGATAGCTGGACACCTATTTCGGGCGACTTAACCAAAAACCAGGAGCGTATTACCTTGCCTATTATGGACAAGACGTGGAGCTATAATGCTGCATGGGATTTTTATGCCATGTCAACTTACAATACCATTACATCATTGGCCGAATCGCCAGTTCAGGAGGGAGTTATATATGCCGGAACCGATGATGGCTTAATTCAGGTAACAGAAGATGGAGGCCAAAATTGGCGCAGAATAAAAGTCAACGAAATTCCAGGAGTTCCTGCTACTGCATTTGTCAATGATATTAAAGCCGACCTGTATGATGCCAATACGGTTTATATTGCTTTAGATAATCATAAATTCGGCGATTTAAATCCATACCTTTATAAAAGTACGGATAAAGGAAAATCATGGAAATCGATTAAAGGAAATATTCCCGAAAGAACTTTGGTATGGCGAATTGTACAGGATCATGTAAAGCCTGAGCTTTTATTCGCAGCTACGGAATTTGGTATTTATTTTACCATTAACGGAGGCAGTAAGTGGGTAAAACTTGAAGGTAATGTCCCAACTATTTCGTTTCGAGATTTAGCTATTCAGCGTCGAGAAAATGATCTTGTAGGAGCTTCTTTCGGACGTAGTTTTTATATTTTCGACGATTACTCTGTTTTGAGACACGTATCGGAAGAACAACTTAAAGGGGAAGCCACACTTTTTCCAACACGTAAAGCATGGTGGTATATTGAGCGTTCACCACTAGGTAGAGGAGGAAAAGGTTCTATGGGTGGTCAATTTTTTACCGCACCTAATCCTCCCTTTGGAGCTGTATTTACATATTATATTGGAAAAGATTACAAAACCCGGGAAGATGAAAGAAAAGAGCGTGAACAAGAATTAAAAAAGAATAATCAAAACATACCTTTCCCAGGATGGGATGAACTTGACAAAGAGTTAAAACAGAAAAAACCTAAAATTTGGTTAACCGTGAAAGATGCTGAAGGTAATGTTTTACGCAAAATGCATGGGCCAACAAAAAAAGGCTTTCACAGAGTTGCGTGGGATTTAAGAACAGATTCCAAAAATCCGGTAAATATTGATGATGAAAATTCCGGATATGAGCCACAGGGATATATGGTTGTTCCCGGGAAATACACTGTTACACTATCAAAAGAAATAGATGGTAAAGTATCAGAATTGTCAGAACCTGTGGAATTTGATGTGGAAAGAATGCGTAAAGGCGCCCTTGAAGGTTCTGAAACTGATGTTGTCGTTGCTTTTTGGGAAGAACTTGAAGATTTTTCAGCATCTTTAGGAGCTGCCAGAATAGCTTTAGATAATGCTGGCAAAAAAGTAGAAGCTATGCAAAATGCTCTTTCCCGTTCAGATGACGCTTCCGGTTCGCTTAATAAAAAACTTCATGACTTAAAGCTAGAAATTAAAGACATTGAGAAAGCATATTATGGAAACCCGGCTAAAAGTAAGATTGGCGAGAAAGATGTTCCAACCATTTTTGATAGATTAAGTGCAGCAAGAACAGGAACCACTAATTCTACTTATGGTCCAACGCCAATGCATAAAAGAAGTCTTGAAATTGCTAAAAAAGAATTTGCAGTAATAAAAGAGAAAATAGAAAAATTAACCAACGAGCAAATTCCTGTATTAGAGAAAGAATTAAAAAATGCCGGAGCTCCTTGGATTGAAGGACAACCATTGCCATAACTAAGAAAGAAACACTTTGCACAAACAAAAAATAGGAGCTGTCCAAAAAGTCTTAAAAAACTTGAAATTGATTATTTTTTTACTTTGCGGAACTTTGTGTCTTCTTCCTGAAACTCTGTGTAACAACATTTTGTAATTTTACCACAAAGTCACTCAAAGAAATCACGAAGTCCCACAAAGACTTCTTGGGCAACTCCTATTTTTTAAAGCTTTTGAAAAGGCTTTTTATTTGCTATCTCTTAATTTTAAATATTATATTTATTCCTGAAAAGTTTGAGTTTATCGGGTTTTCCAATAATCGTTAAAACATCTTTTGCCTGCAAAACAGTTTCTCCATCGGGAGTTACAGTTTCATTGTTTCTATCAATTAAAGCTATTAATATGCCTTTGGGGAAATCAATATTTTTAATTTTTCTATTGATAAAATCTTGATGAAGATTATTATTCTTATCAAGTCTTAAACTAACATACCTGTCGTTATGTAACAGATATTCTTTAACCTCACGAGCTGTTTTTAACGATAATATATTTTGAAGAAAGTTTTCACGTTCAGTAATATCCATTAAACGTGATAAAATTCTTAATAAAAGTTTATTATTTTCTTTTGGTGCAACAATAAAAAAGAAAACATGAATTTTATCCGTTGAGCTGATACCATGTTTTGTAACTTTTTTTCTTATTCCCTTTTCGGATATTGCAATATGTACTGATGGATCTTTTATTTTTTTGTCAGATGCAAAAGAGATAGAAACCTGTGGAATAACAAATTCTGGATCAAATGTACTGGCTTTATTAAATTCTTCAACCAGCTCTTGATGGGTTAAATCATGTTCTTTAGCAATATCTTCTGATATATTATTAAGTAAATTATCAAACCTCCGGTTTTTAAGATTCAGTATTCCATTTTGAATGATTATTATTTTTGCATCAGTTATTAGCCGGTCAAATTTATCTTCTTCGCGTAGTCCTTTTTCCTTAATGATATATAAAAATTCGTTTTCAATTTTATCGTATTTATGTTGTCCTAATAATGCAAACCAGTGGTATATAGCACCTTCACGGGTTACTCTTTTACGGACATAATATCTGTACCAAACTAAACTGATAAAAATTAGCAAAAATGATAAAAAAGTAGGTACCCATCCCATATGAATTACAAGGATAAAAGAAAAAAACATACCTAAAATTTGTATCCACGGGTAAAATGGAGATTTAAAGCCGGGGTCGTATGATAGTATTTTACTTTTTCGGAAAACAATGACTGCCAAATTGATGAAAAAGAATATAAGCAATTGAAAAGCACTTGCCATTTTAGCTATACCTTCTTCACTAACAAAAAGTATTATAAAAATAATTATGGATGATGTAACTACAATAGAAAATATGGGTACATGAAATTTTTTATCTACTTTTCCAAAAACAGGAGGTAGAATTTTATCGCGAGACATTGCTAATGGATATCTAGATGATGACATGATACCTGCATTTCCTGTGGAAGCAAAAGCTGCAATTGCTGCTAAAACAACCATTATTAAGGTGATTTTTGCAGGTAACCAGCCAAGCGTAAAGTTTGTAAGAGTTGCTACGGGTGTTAAATCGTTGGTAAAATCATTTTTAGGAATAAACACTACCATTAAAAATGTACCTAATACATAAATTAAAGTGGTTACAGATAAAGATAATATCATTCCAAGCGGAATATTACGTTCCGGATTTTTTATTTCTTCTGCTACACTGGCTATTTTTGTTAAACCGGCATAGGAAACAAATACAAAACCAATAGTAGTAAATAATCCTCCAATTCCATGCTCAAAAAATGTTGAAAATTTCGATTTTTTAATAAGGATTGTTTCATTGGTAAATATTTGAAACAGCCCATCAATGATAATTAAGGCTAAAACAAAAAGAAGAAGAACTACCAGTATATTTTGGATGGATGAGCTTTTTTTTGAACCCAAAATATTGATGATTGCAAAAATGATGGTTAATGTGATAGCAACCGGTTTAATCGGAATATCGAAAATCAGAGATGTGTAGGCTCCAATACCAATGAGTGCAAAAGCTGATTTAAGAACTAAAGCAAAATAAGTACCCATTCCTCCAACAGTTCCCAACATGGGCCCAAAAGTCCTGTCAATAATATAATAAGCACCTCCGGCCTTTGGTATTGCAGTAGTAATTTCAGCAATACTCAGCATGGCAGGCACTATCAATAAACCTGATAAAAAGTAGGCCAAAAAAACCGATGGGCCGGTATATTGAGCAGCAAGCCCTGGTAATAGAAAAAAACCACTGCTAAACATAGCGCCGGTGCTAATGGCAAATACGCCAAATAAACCCAGTTCTTTTTTTAATTTTTTTCTTTTTGTTAAATCCATTGCTTATAAAATAAGTATGTAATAAAGAAACAAATATTTTTAACAGGTGTTTAAAACTTAAGTCTTCTTTAATCTTTACAGCAAAGTATAATTTTTTTTGTAATAATGAAAGAAAAAAAGATAATGTATGATCGATTTCTTAATATTACGTCATTTTGTCATCATAATTTTATGGCAAGAAATTTGATATTTAAAAATATAAATATATTAATAGTTTAATTTTTAAAAGAAGAGTAATTATGAATATGGAGATTTATTTTGATGGGAATAAAAAAGTGAATGCCCGGTTTAACGGACAGGATATTAAAACCGATCAACCATTGCAAGGTGGCGGAGATGGAAGTGCTCCGGCTCCTTTTGATTTGTTTTTAGCATCGATAGGAACATGTGCAGGAATTTATGTAAAAGGATTTTGTGACCAGCGTGGCATACCTTCTGAAAATATAAAAATCATTCAGAAAATGAATTTTAATCCCATGACCCGGTTAATTGATAAAATTGATCTGGAAATACAGGTTCCCGAAGATTTTCCGGAAAAGTATAAAGATGCTGTTATTAATGCAGCCAATTTATGTGCTGTAAAAAGGCATATGCAACAACCACCTGAATTTGATGTGTATACTCAAACGGTTAATGCAGAGGCCAAATAAATATTTTAGCTGCACAACAAAAATAAGAAAAAGCTTGCAGGAATTAATCTGACAAGCTTTTTTATTTATAAGGCGTTTAAATGTGTGATTATTTATCTTTTTACAAATACAAAATCACCACCTTCGTCGCCTGTATCTTTTATTTCTCCGTATTGCGGAACATTGGGGCTATTATTTAAAACTGCAATTTTAAAACTGCCAAATAGCTCTTCGGCCGAAATATAGGGTTGTGTATTTTCCTGCAGCCTTTTGTTCAGATACAGCAGAAAAACACTTTTATCGGGTACTTCCTGCAATGTTCCGCTGGTCATTGCTTTTCTGCTAGGCAGTTCGTATAATTTTTGTATCGATTTGGGGGCATCAGCGAATGCTTTTCGGGTTTTGAAAATTCCACCGCTAAAACATGCATCTGCAATTAGCAAGGTGTGTTTAGTGCCTATGGTTCTTAAATAATCCCTTACAGTGCTGTTTCTCATCCAGTTGGCAGTATTGGCTTGTTTCGCATCTGAAGGCAACCAATAACCTACTTCGTCTTTTTCGTCCCAATAACCATGACCGGCATAAAAAACAAGTAAATTATCATCCTCTGATATCAATTTGTTTATCCGGTCCATTTCGGAGATAATTTGTTCGCGTGTGGGACTTTTTAATAGTTTAATATCTTCTTTTTCAAAAGTATAATGGCTTATCAATGTATTATAAAGCTTTTCAGCATCCGTTTCGGGTTGGTCAAGGTCCATAATTTCAGGATCAGAATAATTGCTCACACCAATAAGTAGTGCATAATATTTTCCGGGCCCTCCGGCTTCTAGATCAGCCAGCGTTGCAGCAGTACTTTCTTTTTCGGCTTTTGTTTGTCTTTGGCCTTCTTTTTTTAGTGGTTTGTAAATAACAGCATAATTCTTTTCTACTGCATTTTCGAAGATATCTAAAGCGCGGATAAATATAGTGTTATTACCCTCAATTAAATATACGTCTGATTCAAATTTACCATCATCAGTAAAAGGAACATCCATGCCATTGATAGTAAATTCGAAAACTCCATGGTTATCAATAATATTACCTTCTAAAATAAGCTCTTCGGAATTAACAGTTATGGGTTTGTTATCAGTAAGCAAAGGTTTGGTAAAAGATAAGTCAGGTGGCTTAATATCTTTAATTTTTTGTATGTCAGCATCTATATCGATACGCATGGCTTCGGAAATAAACTCGGCTTTTGCAGGCCTTTCCGG
This sequence comes from uncultured Bacteroidales bacterium, assembly GCA_964606845.1. GTDB lineage: Bacteria > Bacteroidota > Bacteroidia > Bacteroidales > UBA12077 > UBA12077. Next base: position 6,262 of record CAZSIC010000091.1, on the reverse strand, counting down.
CGATGCTAAAGAAATATCTTTAAACTGAATATTTCCTGACTTATAATCCAACCCGTAGGTAATCTCTAATATTTCTCCTCCCACTTCGAGTAATTTTAACCTGTTGGAAAAGCCTTCAGGTATATTAAATCTGAAAACTGCAAGTTCTGTTTGATTCTGGTTAAAAGTTAAGGTGGGGACTGAATATCGGTAATCACCACTTATTCTGCCTAGTTTTGAAATGTGAGCTTCCACATAATTATTATTATAATCATAAATTCTGGCCAGGCGATTGGGCAGTTTTAAATCCCTTTTAGTTCCATTGTTGGTTATTTTAAAAACACTAACTACCTGATTCCCTTTTTTATAACAATCAGTAAGTTCAAAATTAAAATCATGGGCGTAATCGGTTGGGTTAGCAAGTTGATATGGGACTGCCATTATTTTAAAAACAAAATTTTCACCTTTTAAACTTTCACGATCTGCAAGTACATCCCAAACAATTATTTTGTTTTTACCGCCATTAATTCCCTGTCCAATATCTCCCGAAACTGTTTTTAAAGGGATATCAAAAGTTGATCCGCCATTGCCTGAACATAAAACCTTAATATCAAATTGTTGGCCGGATTTTTCCTGAGTTAGATCATAAATGATATTTAACTTATCATTTAGTTTTCTTACTCTTACATTCTCTAGTTTCTGTGCATATAAATGTATGCTGGAAAATAATAGAATTGCAGTTGTAATTAGGATATTGATTTTTTTCATGGTTTCTAATTATTTAAACTAAGTAAAGTTACAAAATATGACAATATCTGTAATTAAACAAATAAAAAATTTGTACTTTTAGCATATGACTTTGCTGGTAAAATGGGCTATTTATTTTATTACATTGATGCATCCGGTTCATGTATCGTTTACAAATGTTGAATATATTGAAGAAAAAAATGAGATTTCTGTATCGTTTCAAATATTTACTAAAGATTTTGAATTATTATTTTACCATTTGTTTGAGATAAACCTGGATTTAAGTAATCAGGAAAGTTATAATAAATATCAAAATAAAACAGATCAATACTTTAATCATCATTTTAAATTTGGAGCCGATACTCTTAAACTGGAAAATAATGGTTATAAAAGAACTGATGAGTTTACCTGGTTTTATTACCGAATACCTTTAAAGAGTTCTTTGCCGGACAAGTTAATTGTTCAAAATACGGTTTTGTTTGATTTGTTTTTTGACCAGAAGAATTTATTAATATTTAAAAATACAGGCTTTGAGCAAGGATATCAATTCGATATTAGAAATAAGAAAATATTAATCTCATTAAAATGAAGTTTTTACAGTTTACTTTAATTTTATTTATTTGTTTGTTTTTTACGCTATCCCTTAAAGCAACGCATAACAGGGCAGGAGAGATAACGTATACTCAAATTTCTGATTTAACATTTGAAATAACGGTAACTACTTATACTTATACTTTAAGCAATGTTGATAGAGAAGAGTTGGAAGTCTCCTGGGGCGATGGAACCTATTCGATGGTTTCGCGGCATGATTTTGTAAAGTTGCCTGATTATTATCAACGTAACCGTTATATTGCCAGACATACTTTTCCGGGGCCTGGAGTTTATGAAGTGTTGGTTGAAGACCCTAATAGAAATTACGGAGTTGAAAATATTCCCAATTCTGTAAATACAGTCTTTTCGGTAAAAACTACCATCTATGTTAATCCTGAATTTGGGCTTAACAGTACGCCTTTATTACTTAATCCTCCTATTAATAAAGCAGCTCAATTTAGAAAATTTGTTCATAATCCGGGCGCTTTCGACCCTGATGGTGATAGTCTTACTTATTCTTTAACCGATTGTACCGGTGAAGATGGAAATCCAATAAGTGGCTATACTTTGCCTACTGCTACCAATTTTATTGGTGTTGATGAGGTTTCCGGCGATTTAGTTTGGGATTCACCTCCCGATACAGGAAAATTTAATATTGCTATCCAGATTGATGAATGGCGGAACGGAATTAAAATTGGTTCGCTGGTTCGTGATATGCAAATTGATGTTTTTGCTACCGAAAATCACCCTCCGGAAAATGATGCTTTCAAAGACTGGTGTGTGTTAGCAGGCGATACTGTAGAAACTTTTTTAAGAAGTACAGATATAGATTATGATGCGATTGAACATTCAGCTACTGGAGGCCCTTTTCTTTTCGAAACCAGTCCTGCTATTTTGGAAGAAATATCAAGTAATCCCGGAGAAACAATTTCAAAATTTACTTGGGCTACAACATGCAGCCATATAAGAAAAAGTGAGTATATGGTTTTAATAACCGCAAAAGATGCCCATCCTGATATTAACTTGGTTGATGTGGATAATTTTTTAATCAAAGTGATTGGGCCTCCACCTAAAGGGCTTTCGTTAGAACCCGGTAATGCTTTTATGCGTTTAGGATGGAAGCCGGGAGATTGCAATCCGGCTAAATATTTAATTTACCGGCGCGTAGACTCGCTTGATTATACTCCTGATAGTTGTGTTACAGGATTACCAGAAGAAACAGGCTTTGAGTTCGCCGGTGAAACAACAGACACAATATTTATTGACAATAATAATGGCGAGGGCCTTGTGCAGGGATTTAATTATTGTTACCGTATTGTTGCCGAATTTGCTGATGGAGCCCAAAGTTACCCGTCCGAAGAAGTTTGTGGTACCATAGCTCCCGGGTTTCCGGTTATTACGAATGTAAGTGTTTTAAAAACAGATAATACTGAAGGTGAAATTTTGTTAAGATGGGTAAAACCCGATAATCTAGATAGTGTACCCGATGCTGACGGGCCTTTTAAATATATCATTTATCGTTCGGATGAGGCTTTTGGTATGCGATTGAAAAAAATTGATTCAATTGCCGGTCTTGATGACACGACTTTTTTTGATTCAGGTTTAAATACTTCAGAAACTCAATATTCGTATGAGGTTGCCTTGTATAACGATACGCCCGGAAACCGTTTTAAGATAGGGAACCCACAATTGGCTTCTTCAATATTTTTAAACCTTGATCCTTTCGATAATTCCATTACAATTAATATAGAAAAAAATACGCCCTGGCTCGATAATGAATACATTATTTTTAAATTAAATAACGCCACAATGGATTATGATTCAATAGATTATTCATTAAACAGGGTGTATACAGATACAAAATTGGCCAATGGAACACAATATTGTTATATGGTGAAAAGTATGGGTTATTATAAGGTAGGTGATGATGAGTTTTATACTGAGAATTATTCACATAAAACCTGTGCAATACCCGAAGATTATCAACGTCCATGCCCGCCAACATTAAATGTAATATCTTCATGCGACAGTTTAAAAAATGTTTTAACCTGGAATAATCCTAATTTAACTTGCGCTGATGATGTGATTGGTTACAAAATATATTTCACAAATCAATACGATGCACCACTCGATTCTATTGATCGAATAATGGGCCCTGAAAATACCGTTTATGAACATTTTCCTGAAGAAACCATGGGTGGATGCTATGCTGTTTCGGCTGTTGATTCGTTTTACAACGAAAGTGATTTGTCTTATGTTAGGTGCGTTGATGATTGTGCTTATTATGAGTTACCGAATGTTTTTACACCTAATAACGATGGCATTAATGATATTTATATGGCAAAAAATCCGCTCAATTATGTAGAAAAAGTCCATATGCGTATTTTTAACCGTTGGGGCGAATTGATTTTTGAAACCGAAGATCCTTTAATAAACTGGGATGGAACCATTAAAAATTCAAATAAAAAAGTATCTACTGGAGTTTATTATTACATTTGTGATGTTTGGGAGCCCAGGATAACCGGGCTGGAAGTACGAAATATGGTCGGTTTTATACACATTTATGCCGAAAAGGGTTCGGGAATTATTATTAACTAATAAAATGATTAGATTACTATTTTTTATAACATTATTTTGCTTTTTCAATAACCTGGAAGCTCAGCCAATGAAGACCAGAGAGCTTTATCCCTTTGTACAATTGCAACAAGGAAATTATCAGCAAGCTTTTGATACTTTGCAACAACTAAATTTTAATGAACAAAAAAGCGATTATTTTCTGGCTCAAATTGAGGCAGCCATTCATTTAGGCCTTTATCAAAAAGCATTAGAAGTATGTAATAAGCTGGAAAAAATTGAAAAAAATGCTTCCACAGCATATCAAGCAAAATTATTTTTAAAGCTTAATAATTACCCTTCTGCTCAAAATGTATTTATAAAAAATTTACAGTCAGATTATAAAATTTCGTTATTTGATTTATTCAATGATAAAGATTTTGAGAAGTTTGTTCATACAGATTTTCTTGACAGTATTTTAAAAACACAATTATATTCGGTAACCGAAAAACAAATTTATCGGGCTGAACAACTTTATGGACAAGGAAAGTTTACCGAAGCACTATTTCTTGTTCAGGAAATCATTTCTCGCAATAATAATTTGCACCAGGCATTTTATCTACAAAGCAAAATCAGTAACGCATTAAAGGACCAAAAAAAAGCCCTCGAAGCCATTAATAAGGCTATTGATATAACTAAAGTTCCGGTTGAGTATTTTTATCAAAGAGCATTACTGCATCAGAAAATGGGAAATTATAAAAGCGCCTTAACAGATATTGAAAAAGTGATTTATAAAAATCCTTTTCAGGTAGATTATTATTTTTTAAAAGCAAAATTACTTTTTGAGGCCGGTAAGTATAGCGAATCTAATTTCCTTGCAGATGCTTTAATAACTTTAATGCCTCAAAATCCTGATTTTTTGATTGTAAAAGCCAAATCCCTTTATCATGACAAACAACTATTAGAAGCATTAGCGACAATTAATGAATCATTTGAAAGAAAAAAATCAAAAGAGCAATTTGAATTACGAGGGGATATTTACGCTGCCACCGGAACATGGGAGTATGCCCTGAGCGATTACTCAATGGTTCTTGATTTTGATCCATACAATGGTAATATCTATGCTAAAAAAGGTTATGCTCGCTTAAAAACAGGCGACATAAAAGGCGCTTGTTACGATTGGAGCAAAGGGAAAAGATATGGCAGTATAGATGCTATAAAATATTGGGATAAATATTGTATTGATTGATTAAATCTACTATTCTAAATACCTAATCTATAATACGAAGAATAAAAAATTACCCTGGCAGCAATTTCTGCTATCACGAAAAAAATAAATGCGATTAAATATAAACGGCTTTTTATTTTACCCTTAAAATCTTTTTTTAAATAAATTCCTATAATTATTGCAAGCCCGGGAATCCATATCCACCATAAGATATTCCATATAGCTGGAATATGTTGATGTGAAAATGCTACAGGGTCATAAACCTCACTAACCCAATTTATATAAAATGTAACAAGTTTTAAAATTAGCGTAAAAAGGATGATAAAAATGAATATGTTTTCAACTTTATCATATATTTTATTTGAATAAAATGCCAGAATAAATGATAATCCTAAAACGATGGTATTGATATAAAAAACAATGAGTGTTTCAGGAGTATTCCAAACAGGAACCGTTTCGATCATATATAATTTACCCATTGAGTAAACCATTGCCAGCCCCAATATTCCCGAAATAAAAAGTAAAGGTTCACGAAGAGATTCAGTTTTTATTTTCCATTCAAAGAGGGCAAAAAAAATAATGAACGCAGCATAAGCCGATACCATAAGTATTTCTCTGCTTAACCAGGATTGTTCTAAATTACTCAACGCAAAATAAGAAGAAAAAGGAGCAGAAAGATGTAAAAAGGATACTATAAGAGCAATGATTATGGATATAGAAGCAATTATTAATCCATTAAATATGAATGGTGCTTTAAGCTGTATTGTTTTTTTGGTAAAAGTAATTGTAAAAAACAGAGCAAGTGTAACACCAGCCGAAAATTGCCCGATAAAGGTAAAAAATAAAAGAGACCATTCTGAACTATTCATTGTGCACCTCCTCTTGATTAATAACTTCCCACGTTACATTTTTGCTGTAGGATTGATGTGGTTTTATAATTAACGAAGGTTTTGTATAATTTGCTGAGGGTAAAGGATAAATTTCTGCTTCATCTCCGTATTTAGCTTTTAGCTCATCGTAATCTCCAAATTCCAAAACTCTCATCGGACAAGCAGCTACACATGATGGTTGTTTGCCTTCGGCAATGTAATCGGAACACATGGTACATTTTGTCATTTTTCCTGTGGCAGGATTAAGGTGTAATGCTCCATAAGGGCAAGCCCA
>CAZSIC010000090.1:0-14112 GCA_964606845.1 uncultured Bacteroidales bacterium | reverse complement strand
CGATGTATCATAGGCCAGACCTGCCTCTTCGTGTAAGTAGGGGGTAATATTCATATCAAAAATAAGTCGATGCTGTCTTATTCCGGAAGCTTTAATAGATGCATTTTGTTCTAATTCTAAAATATTGGATTCTAAGTATTTTAAATTTGTAGCAGAACGGTTGGTTCCATGTATGCCAATTTCACAATCTTCTGTTTTTAATTTTTTAAATAAATTTTGAACTCTTTTTTCTGTAAATGAATAATAAGCATCCTGGTGTTTGATGTCCTTAGGTAAAAAGTAAAAGGTTGAGGTAAAGCCATATTCTTTTTCAATGTTTCTTAAAAAATCAAAATCCCAATTAGGATTTTTCTTAGTAAAGAGAAAATTGAACCCATACTCAAAAACTTTCGTGATTTTTTTCGAAAAAGGGATGTCTTTTTTAGTTAATCCAAACAATACCTTCACATAATAAATAAAATCATAAATGTTGTAGGTGTCTATTTTATCCACATCATGCGATAAGAAGAATGCAAATGGACTAAAGGGTTTCTTCTTTTTTAATTCCAGGTTTTGAATTTTGCAGAACTCTTCTAATCCTTTAATTATAAAATCAAAATAATAATTAACAACCGGTTTTTTTACAATACCCAGTTTTTTTTGAATGGATAATTCATAGGGAAAGCGGCCAAATCGGTCTTTATATTCCGGATTTAATTCCTGGTATCCTGAAAGCAAATAAAAAGCAGATTTGAGCAAATCGTGATGAAAGATTAAATTGTTGTTTTGATCGATGGAATAGAGTTCTTGTTTATTATTCGCAGGGAATAGAATGGGGATGTCCTCCATCCATAAAATGTTTTCGAAATTTAAGTTTTTTGAAGATAGTGTGAAAACAATTTTATTTTTTAAATCAGCAGGAACATTTTGGGAGGTACAAAAATAAAATAAATCTTTTGTTGTATGTAAATCAACAGATTGAGATACGTGAAAAAGGGTATAGTTTATTTTTTGCTTTGATAAATAACCTTCCACTTAGCGAATATATTTTAAAATGATTTTACTAATTTTTTTTGCGATAACTTGGTGTCCCTCAGGAGAGTAATGAACACCATCAGGATAATGTATCTCGGGTTTTAAAAAGTCTGTATTTAAAAATTCCTGGGAATGGTCTTTAATAATCTTTTCAATGATTTTATTATATTCTAAATGCTTTTTTAAAGAACCGGGTAATTGTTTTTCTACTCTTTGGTTAGCTGGATTAATTGGAATAGCTATTATTTTTGCATTGGTTTCCTTAATAAGTGTTTTAACTATGTCAGTATAATATATTTTAAATTTTCTCTCGGATATCCAGCTTCTTTTTCCTCTTAGCGTAACAAAAAAAGATCTGTTTTTTTTGATTAAGTGATTAAAAAAAGCACGTATTAAAAAAAGGATAAGGTTTTCTTTTTTTGAATTTATCCATTGGTTTAACCATCTTGGAATTTCTCTTGTTGATGCATCAACAACACCTAAATCTAAAATATATAATTCTGGAAAGGTATTAATGTATTCATCAATTTTTTGAATAACATCATAAGTTGTTAAAGCTCCAATTGCTTTATTGATTAATCTGACATTATGTGAAGGGAGTTGAGTAGATAATTCTTTTTCCAGTAGTTTTGTATAATTATTATTGTCTGGATATTGTTGGGTTGGTCTTACTCTTAGAGCAACTGAATTTCCAACAATTGTGATGGTTAAATTTTTCATTGCTATATAAGGGTCATAATTTATAATTGTATTTTGCAGATAGTTTTTTGCAAATGCTGATTAATTCTTGTTTTTTTACTTCATTCCAATTTTCATATTTCGGAAAACTACCTTCTTTCTGTATATTTGATTTCACAGCTAAAGATTTGGAAACGATTGTATTTTTTATCTCAATATCCAGAAACTGTAAAAGAGAACTAATATTTTGTTCAGTTAATTCATTAAAGTTAAAATCAAAAACTTTCCCGGGATTTTTTTCTTTAAATTGCTCAATAAACAAATTGGTTTCATTCCATAACCAGGCTGTTTTTTCTAATTGTGAAAAATTTTCCCAATGTTTTTTTTCTGGATTATCCAAAGGAATAATCCTTTTAAGATCATCCGGATTGTTATCGGTATAATAATTCCTGCGTATGGCCGATCGAACATACTCTCCCGGATGCCTGTAAAGATGCACAAATTTTGCATCTGGAAAAAGCTCAATTAAAAGGGGTGCAAAAAAAGTGATATAATTATTCGTTTCAATGTATCTTTTGTTTGTTTTGTAACTATATCTAAGATATTGTTCGCGTCCAACGAAAAAAATTTCTTTTAAAAGATCTGTTATCGTATCATCTAAAGACTTTTTTTTAAATAATTCATATGACAGTTTACTTTGGATGGCAAGACTGGGAACAGGGTTGTGTAAAACGAATAATTCTTTATGATGGGTTAATAAATCTGAGAACCATTTGGTGCCACATCTTCCGGTTGAAAGAAAAAAAACAGGATTCTGGATGTGTTTGTTTAAATCAGCTCTTAACTCAAAAATGGTCAGCCGTTTTTTTGTTTTGCCTGCTTTTAATCGCCAGTAAATATCTTCTAAAGAGATGTTTTTAATCGCTGTTAATTTCATGGACAAAAATTTTAATCATACAAATTAACTAAATTCTTTCCAAAGTTTTTGGTATTATACGTTGCTTCAACCGCTTTCTTTCCATTTTCTCCCATTTGTATTCTCATCTCTTTGTTTTGATAGAGTGTAATGACCTTTTGGGCTAAATCATCGGCATCTTCACTCTTAAAAACCAATCCACATTGTTCCTCAGTAACAATTTTAGTTTGTGGCTTACAATCAGATACGATTAACGGCCGCTCAAAAAGCATGTATTGAAACACTTTGTTGGCTACACCCGATTCATGCTGGTCATTTTTTACGATGGGTGATAAACATATATCACTGATGTTAATATATGAAGGCAGCAATCGGATATCTTTCCATGGGAACCAGGTAATATGCTTTTTTAATTTTGGTGTATTTATCGTTTTTAAAAATTTCTCTTTTTCGGCTTTGTCAGCCGGGCCAATTAAAAGTAATTTTACATCAGGAATTTCCCTGATTATTTTTTTAAGTGCTTCAATAACCGTAAAAACGCCTCTTCGTTGAGAAATAACACCAAAGTAGAAAAGAATAAAGTCAGAATCTTTTGGATATATTGATGGATTGACCTTGTAATTCTCAAATTCAGCTAAGTCCGGGACATTAGGGTATAAGGCAAATTGTTGTTTGCCTAAAAAAGGATATTTTAACAGCAAATCGTCTCGAAACGATTCACTCAAAACAACAATGTTGTCCGGATAACTCAAATATTTTTTTTCTAACCGTTCCCACTTTTTGGGTCTTATCAAATAAGTAAGTGGAAATTGATACATCCATTGGTATCCTTTAACCGCGGCCGGATAATTTTCATGTAAATCGATCGTAAACAGGATATTGGTATTTTTTGTCGCATAATGGGCTGCTTTAGCCATATAAAGGTCGTGAACATGCAACGCCTGAATATTGTTTTTATGGATAAACTTCTTAATTTTTGCGCTCCAGAAAAGGTTATATAATTCAATGGAATTGTTGAAAGCAAAAAGGATATTCCTTAATTTATGATTAATATTTATCCTGTGGACATTTATCTTGTCAATTTTTTCAAATGGTTGATATTGGCCAAAGTTAAAGCATAAAACGGTTACCTCGTGCCCGGCTCCGGCAAGAATTTTACATTCATTTCTTACCCTGGCATCATGATTAAATTCATTATCAACAATTACGCCAATTCTCATCGGTATATTTTTAAAGAATTGTTTCAAAAATACGAAGAAAATAAAGATTTATAGATTTTAAGTATATTTTTAAACCGATCGCTTTATTTAATTTGTTAGATTGTTTTAACTTTATTGCTTTATTCGTGAAATTTATTTGTTTTAAAAAAGTTATATAATCCTATAATAATCGTTTTCTGAAAAAATGAAACCTATGAAAAATATTCCATTCAATCGTTTTTATCCGCATTTGATTTCAATTATCCTTTTTATTGTTATTTCATACACATACTTTTCGCCACAAATAGAAGGTCGAGAGATACAACAAGGCGATAAAACAACCTACCTGGGTATGTCTAAAGAAGTAAGAGATTTTCGTGATGAAACCAGCGAAGAAGCGCTTTGGACCAACAGCATGTTTGGTGGCATGCCAGCTTACTTAATCTCCGTTCAATATAAAAACAACCTGGTTAAATATGTTGATCAATTATTAAAATTTATGGGGCGGCCGGCGAATCAACTTTTTATTTGTTTGTTAGGATTTTACATCTCTTTGCTGATTTTTGGAGCTAAACCCTGGCTAAGTACTGTTGGGGCAATCGCTTTTGCTTTTTCGTCGTATTATTTTATTGTGATTGCTGCCGGGCATAATTCGAAAGTTTTTGCCATAGCTTATATGTCACCCATTATTGCAGGAATTTATCTTACCTATAGAGGTAAAGTGTTGCTTGGTGCTTCCATTACCGCTATTTTTCTAACATTGCAGCTTTTGGCCAATCACCTGCAAATAACCTATTACACCCTGATTATTGTTGTGGTTTATGGAATCGTTGAATTAATTTACACAATAAAAGACAAAAGTTATCATCGTTTTTTAAAAGCTACCGGAATTTTAATCATTGCTGCTGTTTTGGCTGTTGGAAGTAACTTTAGTTCGATCTGGACTACTTACGAATATGGAAAATATTCAATGCGAGGCGAAACCGAGCTAACCAAAGATGAGGCGAATAAAACCTCCGGGTTGGACAGAGATTATGCAACCGCCTGGAGCTATGGAATTGAAGAAACGATGACTTTATTAATCCCAAATTTTAAAGGTAGTGGAGGTGATGTAAACCTGGGTGAAAATTCTGCGGTGTACGAGTTTTTTGAAAAAGCACAAGGGCCTCGTTACGCTTCGCAAGTTGTAGAGCATTTCCCTTATCTTTACTGGGGCAGTCAGCCATTTACGTCGGGTCCGGTATATGTGGGGGCTATCATTATTTTTCTTTTTGTGCTGGGTATCTATCTTCTCGATCCTAAAATTAAATGGTGGCTTATTTCTGCAACCGTATTGTCTATTATATTGGCATGGGGGAAAAACTTCCCGCTGGTAACCAATTTCTTTTTGGATTACGTTCCGGGATACAATAAGTTTCGTGCGGTATCCATGACCCTGGTTATTGCTCAATTTACAATACCTTTAATGGCAATGCTGGCTTTGAAAAAGGTAGTAGATGGTTCGGTAGAAAAGCAAAAGCTGATGAAAGCATTAAAAAACTCGCTTTACATTGTTGGTGGTATTGCACTGTTTTTTGCGCTTTTACCAGGATTGTTTTTTGATTTTTCTGCAGAATCAGACCAGCGAATTATAGCCCAGGGGGGGCAGGCATTGGTTGATGCCATTCGCGAAGACCGCAAAGCGTTTTTACAACGCGATGCTTTCCGTTCATTGATATTTATTTTATTATCTGCAGGGGTCATTTGGGCTTATATCTCCGGTAAATTAAAAACAAAATATACTTTGCTGGCACTGGGTGTCCTCATTTTGGTTGATATGTGGGCGGTTGATAAACGTTATCTCAACGACAATAATTTTGTAAGTAAGCGTGAAGCCAAACAACCCTTTCAGATGACCCGTGCCGATGAACAAATTCTTAAGGATAATGATCCTAACTTTAGGGTATTAAATGTTGCGGTAAATACTTTTAATGATGCCAGCACCTCATACTTTCATAAATCGATTGGCGGTTATCATGGCGCTAAAATGCAGCGTTACCAGGATTTAATTGACTATCAGATTTCGCAAAACAACATGGATGTTTTAAACATATTAAATACTAAATATTTTATAGTGCAGGGACAGGATAATCAACCGGTTGCCCAGCGCAATCCCGAAGCGCTTGGGAATGCATGGCTTGTTGAAAATTACAGGGTTGTCCCTGATGCCGACGCAGAGATAGATGCATTGTCAGATTTTAATCCTGAAAAAGAAGCCATTGTTGATAAAAGGTTTGCTCATTTTGTTGAAGGGCAGGAGTTTACAAAAGATACTAGTTCTTCTATAAAACTTGTAAGTTATAAACCAAATCATTTGGTTTATGAGGCAAAGTGTGCTGAAGAAGAATTGGCTGTCTTTTCCGAGATTTACTATCCGAAAGGATGGAATGCTTTTATTGGCAATGAGCCGACTGATCATTTTCGGGTGAATTATGTTTTACGGGCAATGGTAATCCCGGAAGGAAATCATACCATAGAATTTAAATTCAAGCCCAAGTCATATTATACAGGAAATAAGATTTCCTTAGCAAGCTCAATAATTTTATTGATATTATTTGTAGCAATCCTGGGGAAAGAATTATTTTTATATATCCATAAAATTAAACAGGAGGATTAGTCGTTTAATCATATAATTTGCTTTATTTATTTGTATATTAGCACGATTATTTTTGAAATATAATGGCAAAGAAAGAAGCAGCAGTAACAAAACGAAGATTACGTAGTTCATATGTAACATCTATTATCAGTATTACGCTGGTACTTTTTATGCTTGGTTTGCTGGGGCTTTTAATACTTAATGCTCAACGGCTTTCAGAATATGTTAAAGAAAATATTGGATTCTCTATTATCCTTAAAGAAAATGTGAAAGAAGTAGATGTTATTCTTTTGCAAAAAAGCCTGGATGCAGCAAAATATGTAAAATCGACAAAGTATATTACCAAAGAACAGGCTGCCAAAGAATTGCAGCAAGATTTAGGCGAGAATTTCATTGAATTTTTAGGTTATAATCCTCTGTTAGCTTCAATAGAAGTTCATTTATATGCTGATTATGCTAATCCGGATAGCATAAAAGTTATTGAAGAGGATTTCCAGCAATTCGAGCAGATTAAAGAGGTTTTTTATCAAAAATCTCTGGTAAGTTTAGTGAACGAGAATATTCGTAAAATAAGTTTTATAATCCTGTTATTTAGCGGGTTATTGTTTTTAATTGCCATAGCGCTTATAAACAATACCATTCGCTTATCAGTTTATTCAAAACGATTTATCATCAATACAATGCAACTGGTTGGTGCAACACGCGGATTTATTCGCCGCCCGTTTTTATACCGTAGTGTTTGGCAGGGAATTGTAGCCGCTTTATTGGCGATTGGATTATTATCCGGGGTGCTTTATTTTGCCCAAAAAGAATTTAAAGAAGTAATTAATTTTCAAGATATTGAAATTGTTGGTGTTTTATTTTTAAGTGTTTTGGTTATTGGAATTATCATTAACTGGATTTCTACATTCTTTGCTGTAACTAAATATTTAAGAATGAACGTCGATAAATTATACTATTAATTAAAAAATTTGAACGATGTCTAAAAAAAATAAACCGGAAGATAAAAAAATCGAGTTTGCCTTAGGAAAAGAAAACTACAAACTTTTAGCCATTGGTTTTGGAATTATTATATTGGGCTTTTTATTAATGATTGGAGGAAAAGCTGAAAGCCCTGAGGTATTTAGCGAAGAAATTTTTAGTTTTAGGCGTATAACTTTAGCTCCTGTTATTGTTCTGATAGGTTTTGTTTTTGAGATTTATGCGATCATGAAAAAACCTAAAGAATCAGATTCGCCGGAAAAGTAATTTCAATTTTAAAATTTATTTATGAGTTGGTTAGAGGCTTTAATCCTTGGCATTATTCAGGGACTTACAGAATTTTTGCCTGTTAGTAGCAGTGGGCATTTAGAGTTGGGAAAGCATATTTTAGGCGTTGAATTTAAAGAAACGCTCACATTTACGGTGGTTGTCCATGGTGCTACAGTATTAAGTACGATAATTATTTTCTGGAAAACATTAATAGAGCTTATTCGGGATTTTTTTAAATTCCAGTGGAATGATTCGACGAAATATATAGTGAAAATATTTGTGTCCATGATACCGGTTCTAATTGCAGGATTGTTTTTTAAAGAACAGATTGAAGGTTTTTTTACCGGAAATATTCTTTTTGTGGGCATCATGTTACTTATTACAGCTTTGATGCTGGCATTTACTAATTATGCAAAAGAACGACAAAAAAATATTACCTATAAAGATTCTTTTATCATAGGCATTGCCCAAATGTTAGCTGTACTGCCCGGAATTTCACGCTCAGGAGCAACCATTGCCACAGGATTATATCTTGGAAATAAAAAAGAATATGTAGCAAGATTCTCATTTCTGATGGTTTTAATTCCTATTATCGGTGCAAATGTAAAAGACTTGATGGACTCAAATATTTCTTTTGCTTCTTCGGTAGAAACAACACCTTTGCTGGTTGGATTTTTAGCTGCCTTTATTTCAGGATTACTTGCCTGTAAATGGATGATTAAAATTGTTAAGCATGGGAAATTGATCTATTTTGCCATTTACTGCTTTGTTATCGGCTCAATTGCTATTATCTTATCATTTTTATAAATACATGGAATTTAAAATAAATAGCATTGAAGATTTTCAGAAAGGGATTATTATTCCCATTAATAAACCTTATGAATGGACTTCATTTGATGTGGTTAAGAAAATTAAAAATCAGGTATCTAAAAAACTAAGGCAATCGCTTAATATAAGGTTAAAAAATTTTAAGGTTGGGCATGCAGGTACCTTAGATCCGCTAGCCGAGGGTTTGGTTTTAGTTTGTACCGGAAAAGCAACCAAAAAAATCAATGAATTAATGATTGCCGAAAAAGAATATATCGCCACAATTATGCTAGGTAAAACAACGCCTTCGTTTGACCTGGAAACAGATTATGATCAGACTTTCTCTACAGAGCATATAAATGAAGAAATGGTGAAAGAGGTGCTTCAGGATTTTATTGGCGAACAGCAACAAACACCTCCGGTATTTTCAGCAAAAAATATTAATGGTAAAAGGGCTTATGAATATGCTCGCAAAGGCGAAAATATTGAAATGAAATCAAATCTTATTACTATTTATGAAATAGAATTAATTGCATTTGAAATGCCACATATTACATTTCGGGTGGTTTGCAGCAAAGGAACGTACATTCGTTCATTGGCCAGAGATATAGGAGAGAAATTATCCAGTGGAGCTCACCTAACCAAGTTAATAAGAACTCGTATTGGAGATTATAACATAGAATCTTCGATTACATTGCAAGAATTTGAAAGTTTTTTAGTAATTTTGTAACCCTTTTTTTAATGCTGCGTATAAGCAGGGCACTTAAGTATAACCAATAAATCAGTTGAATTGATGAAGCTATCTCAGTTTAAGTTTAATCTCCCAAAGGACCTTATTGCAAAATTTCCGTCAAAAAATAGAGACGAATCCCGATTAATGATAGTAAACAGAGAAACAGGAAAAATTGAGCATAAAGTTTTTAAAGATATTGTAGATTATGTAAATGATCAGGATGTGATGGTTTTCAATAATACCAAAGTATTTCCTGCTCGTTTGTATGGCAATAAGGAAAAAACAGGAGCCAAAATAGAAGTTTTTTTGCTGCGTGAGTTGAACAAGGAACAACGCTTGTGGGATGTATTGGTAGACCCTGCCCGAAAAATTCGTATAGGTAATAAATTATATTTTGGCGAAGACGACACATTGGTTGCTGAAGTAATTGACAACACAACTTCCAGGGGAAGAACTTTACGTTTCCTTTTTGATGGCTCATACGAAGAGTTTAAAAAGACATTATATGATTTGGGTGAAACGCCATTGCCAAAATTTATTAATCGCGAAGTTTTACCCGAAGACCGTGAAAGATATCAAACCATTTATGCAAAACACGAAGGAGCAGTTGCTGCTCCTACTGCAGGCATGCATTTTAGCCGCGAATTATTAAAAAGGCTTGAAATAAAAGGTGTTGATTTTGCAGAGATTACACTTCACGTAGGCCTTGGAAATTTCAGAACCGTAGATGTTGAAGACCTTACAAAACATAAAATGGATTCTGAAAAAATCTTAATAAGCGATGAAGCGGTTAAAAAAGTAAATAATGCAAAAGACAAAAAGAAAAATATAATTGCTGTTGGAACAACCGTATTAAGAACCTTAGAATCATCTGTTTCAACTATAGGGCACTTAAAACCTTACGAAGGTTGGACCAATAAATTTATTTTCCCTCCATATGAGGTACAGGTTCCCAATATGATGGTTTCAAACTTTCATCTGCCATATTCAACTTTATTAATGATGGTTTGTGCATTTGGTGGATATGATGTAGTAATAAAAGCCTATAAAGAAGCGGTAAAAGAAAAGTACCGTTTTGGTACCTATGGCGATGCTATGCTTATAATTTAGTAGATTTATATTAACAAGAATGGGTTAACAAATTGATGTTAACCCATTTTTTATTTGATTTTTTTGATCATCATTTAGTTCATAACATTTTGAGGCTTCCCTGCCATCCATTGAACTATATTATTAATTACAATCTCACCTCTTAACTTAATGGCTTCTTTTGTCGCATATCCTATGTGAGGGAGTAATATTGTATTGGGTACTTCGAATAGTGGATGATCTTTATCCAATGGAGGCTCTTTTTCATAAACATCTATAGCTGCTCCAGCAATATTATTATTTTTTAAAGCTGTAGCTAAAGCATTGTAATTAACAACCGGGCCACGAGCTGTGTTAATCAATATAGCCGTTTTTTTCATTAAACTGATTTCGCTTTCGCCGATGAGGTGTTTTGTTTCTTTGGTTAGCGGTACATGTAATGAAACGATATCGCTGTTTTTAAGTAAATAATCTAAATTAGAAAATTCAACATTTGGAATATTTTTGGAAGACCTGTTGTAAGCCAATACTTTGCATCCAAATGCATTGGCCAAATGGGCAACCTGCGACCCGATTTGCCCTGCTCCAATAATTCCGAAAGTTTTTCCATAAAGCTCTGATCCTAAAAAACCTTGCCGGTCGGATAAACTCCTTGTTTGTTTATCGCTCCATATTATATTTCGATATAAGTTAATAACTGATCCTATGGTTAATTCGGCAACAGCATGGTTTGAATACCCGGCAGCATTTGAAACAATAATATTTTTTTCTTTGCAAATATCCATTGCAATGTGATCTACTCCGGCAAATGCAACAGAGATCATCTTTAAATCAGGGCACTGAGAAATAATTTCTCTTGAAACGGGCAAATTGCTTAAAATAATAACATTTGCATTCTGAGCTCTTTTTATTAACTCATTATCATTTTGTGGCCTGGTATCGTAACTGATAAAATCATGGCCTGATGCCTTAAAATTAGCACTAATTTTTTCTAATTCCTGTGGGCCGATTCCTATGGGTTCTATTTGAACAATGGTCATAATTGATTTTTTTTATTTGAGCTTTTAACCTGATTAATTCACTTTATAATTTCATAAATTTTTCAGGTTAAAAATAATGAATAAAAAAAGGAGCTCAAAAATTTAAGCTCCTTATTACAAATATATCTTTAAAAAATTATTGTTTAATTGAGTATCTTTTAAAGGCTGTAACTGTAAGTTCTTTGTCGGTTTGTTGTAAATATTGTTTAATCGACATTTTACTATCTTTAATAAAAGCCTGATTTAACAATGTATTTTCTTTGTAAAACTTACCAAGTTTACCTTGAGCAATTTTATCAACCAGATTTTCTGGCTTACCTTCGGCAAGTGCTTGTTTTTTACCAATTTCAAGTTCCTGGTCAATTACTTCCTGAGGCACCTGTTTTTCGTCAACTGCTACTGGATTCATTGCTGCAACTTGCATTGCTATATCTCTTCCCACTTGTTCTTCGATTCCTGATTTATTAAGTCCAACCAAAGTAGCTAGTTTTTTATCGCTATGAATATAAGCTTCAATTTGTTCAGCTTCTAACTTGTCGAAGTACGATAATTCAATTTTTTCTCCTATAATCCCGGTTTGTTCAACAACTGTTTCGGCAATTGTTTTACCATCTAATTCAATATCTTTTAAAGCATCGATATCAGCGGGAAAATTTTCAATTGCTTTATTTATTATTTTTTCAGCAATAGCTACGAAATCTTCGTTTTTAGCTACAAAATCGGTTTCGCAATTTAGTGAAATAATAACGCCTTTTGTTTTATCTTCGTTTGTTTTTGCAAGTACAACGCCTTCGCTTGTTTCACGGTCTGAGCGTTTGTTGGCAATTGCCTGTCCTTTTTCACGTATTATTTGTGTTGCTTTGTCAAAATCGCCATCAGCTTCTACAAGTGCTTTCTTACAATCCATCATTCCGGCACCTGTGCTTTTTCTTAATTTATTTACGTCGGATGCTGTTATTTGAGCCATCGTTTTATTTTTTTCTGTGTTAAAAATTATTCTTTTGTTTCTTTTTTCTCTTCTTTTACTTCTTTCTCTTCTGCCTTGGGATCAGTCTCTTTTTCTTCTTTTTCATTTTTTACTTCAGCCTTTTCAGCTTTGGCTTCAGTTTTTTCTTCCTCTTTCTTGTCGTCTCCCTCTTCTTTAGATTTTCGTGCGCTGGATTTTTTAGCATCAACGGCAGGTTTTTTGGCGCCTTTTTTCTTTTCTTTAGAACCGGCATCTTTTTCTCGTTCCATTTTTCTTTCTTCCAGTCCTTCTTTTACTGATTCTATAACTTTATCAAGGATTAAAGAGATCGATTTTGAAGCATCATCATTTGCAGGGATTGGGAAATCAATATTACTAGGGTCTGAATTAGTATCTATAATGGCAAATAATGGAATGTTAAGTCTTTGTGCTTCGCGAACAGCAATATGTTCTTTCATAACATCAACAACAAACATTGCTGCAGGTAGTCTGGTCATATCGGAAATACTGCCTAACATTTTTTCCAGCTTAGCTCTTTGTCTTGTAATTTGTAACTTTTCTCTTTTTGCCAGGTTGTCAAAAGTACCGTCTGTAGCCATCTTATCGATTGTAGCCATTCTTTTAACAGCTCTTCTGATGGTTGGAAAGTTAGTTAACATTCCACCCGGCCATCTTTCGGTAACATATGGCATTTTTGTTGGAGCAACTTTTTCAGCTACAATTTCTTTAGCCTGTTTTTTTGTGGCTACAAATAAAATTTTTCGGCCTGATTTTGCTATTTGTTTTAAAGCATTACATGCCTCATCTAATTTAGCTTCGGTTTTTTGTAAATCAATAATGTGAATCCCATTACGTTCCATAAAAATATATGGTGCCATGGCAGGATTCCATTTTCTTTTGAGGTGTCCAAAGTGTACACCTGCTTCCAGTAGTTCGTTAAAACTTGTTCTAGACATTCTTTAATTTTTTTTCGTTTACATTCTTTTTTTAATCAACTATTGAGTAGCTCTATATCAGAGATCTCAACAATTTAGATACTAAACGGATAATTATATAATTATTATCGTTTACTAAATTGAAATTGCTTGCGCGCTTTTGGTTGCCCTGGTTTTTTACGTTCAACAACTCTTGGGTCACGAGTTAAGAATCCAGCTTTTTTCAAAGCATCTCTAAATTCAGGGTTAACTTCAATTAAAGCTCTTGAAATGCCTAATCTTACAGCTTCTGCCTGACCTTTAATTCCACCACCATAAATATTAACTTTTACGTCATATTTACCTTTTACTTCTAATAAGTTTAGCGGTTGGTTTGCAATATACTGTAAAGATTTTGTCGTAAAAAACTTTTCAATTTCACGGCTGTTTACAGTAAAATTACCTTTTCCTTCGCTTAAATAAACCCTTGCAACAGCGGATTTTCTTCTTCCTAAAGTATTTATTACTTCCATGCTTATTATTTAATTGAATTTAAATCTACTTTTTTTGGTTTTTGTGCTTCATGCTTGTGATCACTGCCTTCATAAACAAAAAGATTTCTGAAAAGCTCACTGCCTAAACGGTTTTTAGGTAGCATTCCTTTGATTGCTCTTTCAACAACTTTAATAGGCTGTTTTGATAACAACTCTTCGGGTGTAGTTGTTTTTTGGCCTCCAGGGTATCCGGAATGACTAAAGTATTGTTTTTGAGTCATTTTCTTACCTGTAAGTTTAATCTGGCTGGCGTTAATAACAATTACATTATCACCACAATCAACATGTGGAGTAAATGAAGGTTTGTTTTTTCCT
>CAZSIC010000089.1:0-14193 GCA_964606845.1 uncultured Bacteroidales bacterium | reverse complement strand
CTTTTGAATTAGTTTTGTAGTTAAAGTTGTCCTATCAATGGGGGAAAGAAAACTTGACAAATTGAATTTTTCACTAAAGTTTATCTCCAATATTATATTTGAATTATTAATTGTCAGTACATCTTTTGTATTTGGATCAATTAATACTTTTTCATTAACTCTTCGTTCAACTAATGGAAATACATGTTTGTTAAAATAAGAGTTTTTAGAATATAAAATTTGGTCTACAATTGTTCCAAGTTGATCTTCAATTGCAAAATTTGCTCGATATCTTACTCCAAAGGCAATTCCAATTAAAAATTCATCTACATTATGTATCATTGTTTAGCTTTTATTTTTATGAAATTAGACGAAGTTAATAATTTATTGTTTAATAAATTATATTACACTTAACATAATTTCATTTTTTTAACTATTCTCAACTATCTTAATCTTTTTCCGGTTAAATCATAAAATGTTAAACTAATTGGAGAGTTATGAAATTTACCAGTTAAAATAAAGTTTTTATTATTTATATAATATATGATCATCTGTATTAAGTTAAAATCTAAAAATCAATATTATATTTTTCTTTAGCTCTTTTAATAGCTCTTTCAACTCTGTAGTAGAGAGGATTTTCAATACATTTAAAATTCTTATTTACTGTTAAGCCCCCATTAATTAGTGAAAACTCTAAATAATCTCTTAATTCTTCACCATAAATATTTTGGTATTTAGATGTTTTTTTATTCCTAGTTGCTTCCAACCTATAATGATGAATTCCGTTAGGATTTCTCATTAATGAATCTGATTTAAAAGACTTACCAAAATCTTTAATCAAAATTTTTGCGAATCTTTCATTTGTAAATGTATCTATTTCAGTTATATCAACTGAGAATCCATTAACTTCTGAAAATCTTTTTTCAGCATATTTAATATTTGGATCCTTAAATATTCCCAATTGTTGTAACAAGAGTAAAAATAATAATACAATAACAAAAATTCCAATAACTCCGTTGAGTTTCTTTTTATTTCTCATTTAAAATTTCAATTTATTATTTTTATTTAGTTATATTAATAAAACGCAAAACTTTAGGTAGATTGGTAATCTTTAACTATTCTCTACGATCTCAATCTCTTCTTTGGTTAAACCATAAACTTTATAAATAATATTATCTATCTTATTTTCTAATTCAATTGTATTTTCATTGTGTTCTTTTTGTATAAGTATTTGATCAACTAAATTAATCAGAGTCTTTTTAATATCATCTTCTGTATTTTTAATTGGTGCATTCTTAATATAAGTAGTTCTAATAATAAGTCTTCCACTATTATCTTCATCTCCTAGGACTGGTGTTAAGGTCTTTAAATAAAACCAAAATACTTTTGAATTCATAATAGAAGCTAAGTATTTATCTGAGGTTGAAATAAAGTAAGCAGGACCTAAAGGAACATATCCTTTTTCATCATAAGGGAATCTAGGCTCCTTTGCAAAAGCAGGTATATGAATTTTATTAGATATTAGTTTATCATAGTAATCACAGCTTCTAAGTTGCCACCAATCTTTTCCTTTATCAGATCTAGTTTCTAATTCACTTTTAAATTTTAATAAATGATTCTTAATTTCAGGATATTCGTCTAGATTTAACCCTATTTTAGCCAATATTACATATTTCTTTTTGTTTCTAACACAATATCTTCTCATATCATCTCCTAATGCAACAGGCTTAATGATATCATTGTATTTTGAAGAGATATTCTCAAAATATTTTTTTTGTTCTTCATTTATAATATACGCTTTATTCCTTCCAGTTTTAAGACCAAAGTAAATTTCATCAGAAACATATTCGGAGAGATTAGTCGAATCTATAGTTAGTTTATCAATTATTTTCTTAGTTTGTTTACTTATCAATTTCCATTCATGATTCTCAAATGATTCTTTTTCCATTAAAGTTCTTTTTTTATCAAGTTCTTCATAAAAGCTAATAAAATTTAAAGTGGAAATTTTGTGGTAATAAAAATCATTAAATACATGATCTGTTTTAGACAATGAAGTAATTAAAGGAAATGTAGATGCGTTTTCAAAAACTGGAAGCTCTCCAAAATCAATTAGTTTTACAATATCACTCTTTGTTAAAAAACTCCTTAAATTCTTTCCATAATCAGATCTTATAAACTTATTGGAAGTTATTAATTCAAGATTTCCGTTATTTCTAAGAATAGTAAATCCCAATTCATAAAACAAACAATATAAATCTGCCGAAGCATGATAAGTTTCAAATTTATCTTTAAAGAATACTTTCTCTGAATTTTCTAAACCACTTTGTAATTGTATATATGGTGGATTACCAATAATAATATCAAATCCAATGAAATGACCATCATTATTTAAAACTTCTGGAAACTCAAAACGCCATTCAAAAGCATTTTCGTAAATCTTATTATTTTTTATTTCTTCTAATTCGGTTTCGATTTTATTTATTACGTCTGTAAGTTTTTTAACTTTTTTATTCCATTCCGTTTTCTCTTTTTTAGTTTGCTCAAACATTTGCGTTTGCGTTGTTAAGGCATATAACTCTCCTTTCATTTTATTCAATCGCAGAACACGTTTATCATTTGCCGCAATTTCGCTTTCAAAATCATTTTTTATCTGGTCAATTAGCTTAGTCATTGCCTGTTTTTCTTCCTTACTTTTTGCATTACGGTAGGTCATAACTGCTAAACGGTAGCTGTCGATTGTCCATTTGCTCTTTTTTAATGCCTTTTTTATATCAGCATCTAATGCATAACGGCTAATTAAGGAATTCCCAGCTTTAATGTTTATATCGATATTTGGTAGTGTTTCCAGTTCTTCCGTTCCTTGTTTATAGTACGAATTCTTTAATAACTCAATCCATAATCGCAAACGGCAAATCTTAACAGAGTTTGGGTTTATATCAACACCAAACAGGCAATTTTCGATAATAGTTTGTTTTTCGTGAAAAAGGGTTTCCTGTATCCGCTGACTTTCGTGGCTGTTAGGGTTGTATTCAAAAAAGCGGCCATCTTCGTCGGTAATTATCAGTTCATCATTTTGTACTTCTACATGGTAGTCCCGCAATGTTTTGCCTTCGGCATCGAGTAGCACTTTTAATTCGCTTTTTATAGCAATGATCTCGTTTAATGCAGAAACCAAAAAGTGTCCCGAGCCCACTGCCGGATCGCAAATTTTCAGGCTGTTAATTATTTTATTTGCTTCTTTTTTATTGTCAATTTTATCGTACAAGTCGTTAAAATCTTTGCAATGCCAGTGTTTTTCTTCGTTAAATTTTTGTACCAATGCTCTGCGAATAGTTTCACGGGCCATGTACATGGTTATAAAACCGGGTGTAAAGAATGAACCATCTTTGTAACCGTTTATTTTCTCAAAAATCAATCCCAGCACCGATGCATTAATCAGGGTTTTATTATCTTCCTGAATATCTTCGGCACCTTCGCCGGCAAAATCGTAGGCATCTAAAAAACGGAAAAGGTATTCAATGGTTACTTTTTCGCCCTTTTGGCGTTTGCCGGTTTTTTCGCGTAGTACGGTTGTGCTTAATAAAGGAAGTGTATATTCGTCTTCCAGATTACTAATGCGCACCGTTTTATGTTCCAGCTCGTTGGGTTCGAATAATGAGCTGTTCAGATAGGGCACTTTTTCAAATTCTTTTTTTACCAGCTCATTTCTTTCCTGCTCTTTTATGGCCAGCACCTGGAAAAAAAGTTTGTTTAGTTTATCATAATTGGATATCCGCTCAAAATTTAAGAATTTGTAGGAGTTGTCGCCTTTATGGTATTTCACCAACTGCCCTTCGAGCAGTTTTAAAAACAAAATCCGGTTAATCCAGGTAATCACCAGCTCCAAAGCCACATTGTAAAGCTGTTCTTCTTTAGTATCGCCATAATTCGAAGTTTTAATCTGGTTCAGGCAATCTTCGTATTTCAGAATGGTAATGGTATTTTCAATGAATGATCCCGGGTCTCTTTCGCCTTCCGGTTTTCGCCCAATCAATTTTTTACTTCCTTCTTTGGTTTCTTTTAAACCAATAATATGTAATAATTCGTTATAGAACGATTTATCAAGTGTATTGCTGTCGTTGGTAAATGGGAGTTTTAGCAGATGCTCGGGCGATAACAATTTATATAATGCAATGAGTTTATTGTCATCTTTTTTATCATTATTACGTAATGGTTTTTCGTATTCGCGGATATCAAACCAGGTAAAATCTATCTCATCTTTAATATTTTCAATGGCTGGTTCGGCAATTTCCTTATAAAAGAAATCGGTTTTGGAGCCTGATAATCTTTCTTCTTCGAAATCTATAAACTGCTTTACCAGGGCCTGATTTTCTGCAAATACCCTTTCGAAAACACTTGCATCGAAAATAAACCACTCGTAAATATTTGTTGCTACAACGTATTTAATTTCAAGGTTCTTTTGTGTAATTCGTTCGCGCAAGTAATACAATACCAATTCCTGCAATGCTTTGGTATTGATCTTATCTTTTCGAAGCATTTCTGTTTTATTAGTCGGCTTTTTTGCTTCGATAATTACACCAACTGTGCTTTTAGCATCTTTACCATTATGAATAACCAGGTCGTTTCTTCCCTTGGTATTAATATAATGATTGTCTCTGTAATAGGTATCTTTCAAAAACTGAGAAACCAAATTTTTATGAAACTCTTCCGATTCGTTTTCATTAATGGTATCTAAAAGCTGAATCAAATTCGCTTTAAAGTTCTCAATCTCGCTTCTGTTGGGTTTAACTTTAAGAAAAGCTTTGTTTAATGCTTTTCTTGGTTTAACAAGGTTTAGTTTCATATTATTACAACTATCTTTTTAATATTTCCATTAATTTATGGTTCAGATATAATTTTTCTTTCCCTACCTGTTCACTTTTTAAGAACCCATGGCTTTCTAATTCCATCAAATAACCACCAACCGTTTTTAGAGTTCCTAATCCTAAATCATATAGATTTTGTCTTTTTATATATGGTAATCTAAATAATGCTTCTAATAAATCTTTTGAATAGACCTTATGAAGTTTTTTCTGTATTTCTTCCCCTGTTACAGTCATTAATTTTTCAATTTCTGTAATTTGTTCTCTGCCTTTTTTTGATGTTTTCTCAATCATATCAAGCATAAAAATAATCCAGGATTGCCAATCGTTTTTTTCTGTAACTGCTCTTAGATTCTTGTAATACTTATCTTTATTCTCAATTATAAATTTACTTAAATAAAGTGCCGGTTTATCTAATAATCCTGTATGTTTTAAAAATAGTAACAAAAGGATTCGCCCTGTACGACCATTTCCATCAAAGAAAGGGTGTATGGCTTCAAACTGATAATGTATTAACGACATCTTTATTAAAGGATCTGTTTCATCATCAGAATGAATATAATCTTCAAGCTCCTTTAACTTTGTTCTGATTACGTCTTCACCTTCAGGGGGAGTATACACAACTTTTCCGGTCGCAGGATTCTTCAACTGTGTGCCTGGAGCATTTCTAATTCCTAATTGGTTCTCCTTTACTATTTGAACCAATTTGATAAAAAGATTTGTAGTTAATATCTGTTTTTTATGATGTTCATTTATTCCATACCAAAGAGCATCTTTATAATGAATTACTTCTTTCGTAGCCGGATTATCAATCTTTTTATCGGCAATAGAAGCCTTAAATAGTTCGTCCTGGGTTGTAATTATATTCTCTATTGCCGAACTAGCTTGTGCTTCTTGTAAATTAATTGTATCAATAAATAAATTAGGATTAGGCAAATTGGTAATTGCTCCTTTTAATTCTGCCAAATCTTTATTAGCTGAAATAGCTTTCTTTAGTATAGTCTTTGTTTCAATATCTACTTTAGGTGGTAAAGCAGGTAAATCATTATAAGGTTTTTCCGGATTATATGCCATAAGTACATTTTTAAACGAAGGTAATTTTTACTCTCAATTACAAAACGGGAGTAAATATAATAAAATTTTACTCTCGTTACAAGAACGAAGGTAATTATTACCCTTGTTTAAGCAAATAATAAATCTTTTTAATGAAGATTAAGATGTGTGACACTCTCTAGAAAAGTAATAACAGCCATTAGACTTAGGATAAATTCCCTTTGCTTTTGCAACTGCTCCATGACATAATAAAAAATCTCCCAGGTAAGTTTTACTTACAATTTCTGCTAAATAAGAACAACCTTCTTTATGAACTTCATGGTCACCACTAGGTTGTGCGTTGTCGTTTACATAGTACTTTGCCATAGTTCAAAATTTAAATTAATAAAAGATAACTTCTCTACCTATTAATTCCTAAATATGAAAAAGGTGACCCTTGAAAATATATGTTATGTAACATAACCTATAAAATATACTTCTATATTATATTTGATATAAAATATAAACTTATGAAAGCAAAAATTTCCTTTTTACAACCCAATCCTGAATATAGTCAAGAGTATGCTGATACATACCAAAACGGAGAAGAATCCGAAAATAACAGGAAATATATAATCCATGATAAGATTCCTGTAGATGAAGTTAAGAAAACTCATATAACCGAAAATGGCATAATAACGTTAAGGGCTAAATTTGTTGACACAGAAAAGGAACTTACTATTGAAATTCCCGATATGTATATTGTTGAATTTATTGACAATTATAATTTTATTCATCAATTTGCTGTATCAAATAGCATCAAAAAGGATTTTACTTATACAAAACGTGGTTTAAAATATAGTTACTTTTATTTTGAGATAAAGAAGGATGCAAAAGTAGAGCGTTTAGAAGAATATCCATACTATTATTTTTCGCCTGATCATATGTCTAGAGTACTAGCACAACTGCAATAAGTGAAAATAATTTTTAATATTATCTCGCTTAATTCAATCCGTTAAGCAACCAAAAATGCTCGATTTAAGGTTCAGTCAAGACTGTTCTGTGTTGCGCCTGCGGCAGAACACTCGCCTTGGTCTTGACGGGTTCTTAAATCGGGCTTAAATTTGCTGGTAGGATTGAAATAATCACATTGTTATATCTATGTATTTTTATTTGTTGACTGATACTTCCTGTATTTAATCATTCTATCATAAAGCTCACCGGTTATTAATCCGCCACAAACGTTAACAATTCCATATTTGTTAATTAATTCAATGGTTCTGTTGGTCTCTAATATTAAAGCTTCATTTCTATCTGTGGTTTCCAATTTAGTTATTTGAATGTTAATAATTGGAAGATTCTTTTTAACAAAACTCTGGGATTTTCCTATCCTGTGGTTTTGGAATCTTTCTTCAGGTTTGCTTGTAATACCTACATAATATTTCCCGTTTTGAAGTTCCAGAACGTATAGAATAATACCAAACTTCTCATCTCGTTTTCTTATCGTTTCATTCATAGCTATGGTGCGCGACTTTATTCACCTGGCTCCGGTGTTTTAATGAATAATTCGGAACCATAACTGAGAAAAATTTTGAATTCGAGCAAAATAAATTCGTATAAATAGCAAAGCGGCTTTATGCCGAATTTATTTGTAGCCCGTGAAGTTGGCTTGTGGGCTCATTTCAAAAGGCTTTCTCTAACTTTGTAAGGAATTATTTGGTAAAAAAAGGTAGGTTGTAATTAAAAATTACATTTATGATAATTTAGTTATTTTCTTTGCTAAGTGTAACGATTCCCGCTCTATCAGTGCTTTCTCAACTGCATTCGCAGCTTCTGATACCGAGCAACAAAATACTTCCCCAATTGGGGATTTTTTATCCAGACTCTCTGCCAAGATTTCATGTGATCGTAGTTCAACATCTTCAGCATTCTCTGTTAAAAATGCGATGCTAAATTCCCACATTCCTTCTTTCCGATAATTCAAATAATTTTCTATTCGCACTTCAAGAGTATTAATTCTTTTGATAAATGATCCCTTTTCACTTCCAGAAAGCTGATCAACTTGACTCATCATATTCTCTAGAAATGTCTCTGCAATTGAAACATCTTCTTCTAATGGTAACTTGAGTCCACCTGGACATTTTTTACCGCTTACAACGTGAGGTGGTACATATCCATGAAGGTTAACTAAACGTATTCCGCAAATCTGACAAGTGACCTTTCTGTCAAGCCATATATCATTAATATCATTCAACCGATTAGCTATACTATCAGTAGTCATGCCAATTTTTACGCGTTGGGCTTTAATATTTTCAAAAATATATACAGCTCCGTACAGATAGCGAAACATCATATAAAAGTTTACCTAACATGTATTTTAATGTCAATTGCAACGTTGATATAAAATTACAATATGCTTTGTGGAAAATCAAAAAAATAATGATATAATCGAAAATACAACTGAGTTATAAAGCAATTGGGATGGGGGGAGTTTTTACAAACTTGCTTAACTGCCAAATAAATAACCATATAACCAAACACTTTGAATAGCTAAAATTACTACTATGACAATAAATACAATTAAAAACCATCGTGGAATTGTTGTTCTGGACTGAATATATTCCTTATGTTTTCTAATGACAGAGTAAAGTTCACTTGTATCTATGTTTGCGGTTATTTTTGTTTGTTTTAATTCCTGTAACCGTTCTTCAATAATTGGCGCTACTGCATGAATATTTGAACTGGTTTTGCGAAGGACTTCGATTTCATGCGTTAGTACTTCTAATAATTTCCTTTGAGATAGGTTTTCTTTCATTTTAAATACTCCTTCCTAAATGTTTAATTATAGTTTTGGATAAATTCAGTATAGTCTTTTGTAGATTCATTGCACTCATAAGCTTATTAACAGCACTTCCTTTGATCGTGAGTTCTCCAATCTGGAATTTTATTCCAACAAGTTTTCCATTATTAGCATGTTTTAAATGAGTTTTTATTCCATGCTGTTTCATTAAACTGGCATACTCCTGGATATTTTTAGGTTTATTCTTTAGAACCTTACTGTGTGCTTTTTCAATAACATGTCTAAGCTTTGCTTCTTTTTCTATCTGGATATCTTTTGCAACGATTAGATGCCTGTCTTTTGCTATTCTTTCGGCTGCTTTTTGAGCCTTTTTACCAATGTAATTATCCTTTTTGGCTTTGCCAATTTCATCAATTCTATTGGTAAAAATATGAAGGTGAAAATGATCTTTATCTCGATGTAAAAATGAGATATATTGGTTATTTTTAAGATTTAACTCTTTTAAAAAGTCCTGGGTTATTTTTTTATAATCACTTTTCGTTAATTCTTTTCCATCTTCAATACTCGGACTCACAACAAATGAAAATGAATTCTTTTCGCACCTGGAATTTAATTCCTGAAAGATTTTAAACTCATTGGAGATTTCTTTTCCGCTTTCTCCAACAACCATATTCCGGTCAATTTCAATAGCATTTTCTTTATTCATAGCATAATCTATGGCATTTGAAGCATGTGCTATGCTTTTTCCTTTTCCAATCATTTTTCAAAATGTTTAAGATGTTGTTTTAAAAGATTCATTACTGTAATTAGCTCGTCAACTATCTTTTCCTTTTTATTAAAATCATTGCCACGAATTAGATTCCCTATTAGTTTGAAGTTTCTATGATAGAGCTGTAAATCCTTATATACTTCCAATTCTTCAGGTGTAAACTTTAGTGTTACTTTCATATTTAGCGCAGCTCTTCGGGCAAAAGAACTTGTACTAAGGTTTGTTTCTTCTGCTGAAAGCTCAATCGCTTTTTTTTCGAGTGGACTTACTCTGAATGAAATGTATTTAGATCGTGTTATAAGTTCTTTTTTGCGTGGCATAAAAATCGAGTTTACGAGATTTAGTCTTTGGAGCTTGCGAACAAAGCAAGATGGTTTTTGTGCAACAAAAACAAATCTTGAAATTGCTTACCGCACAAGTCCTTTTTTCATGAGATAACCGTTCAAATCCTTGTAAGGAAAATAAGTGTGCGAACGATCAATCAATTCTGATATTTCAGTTTTAATTTTATTAAAACATTCCTTACCCGCCTGATCGTTGTCCAGGTAAGCAATTACATTTTCATATTTTTTTAAAATAGGAATAGCTGCTTCAAACATTGAAGTAGAGTTTAAAATCAGGTGATCTTCCAGTTGATTCGACCAATTTAGGATTAGATAGGAAATATAATCTAACCATCCTTCCCAAACCAATAAAGTTGAGCTTCCATTTAACCTTGTTGTGATTGCTTTTCTTCCGATACAATTTTTATAAAATTTATTTCTTAATTCATAACCACCGAGATCATTTTCGAAGGCAATTCCAAAATACAACTTATCATCTTTTGTATACCATACTTCTTTTAGTTCGTGTTTAACCGCTTCTAAAGGTTTTATAGCTCTGTATTCCAAATAATCTAATAAGGCTTTATGCTTAACAAATGGTCTCACGTTTCGGATTTTAATATTGGAATTTTCTATAAACTCTTGCTTATGAAAAGAAAAAGAAATAGGTAAACCATCAATAAATTTTAATGCCTGGCTTTTATCGCAGTTTTGCCATTTCATTACGAAATCAATAATATCGCCATGTTCACCAGATCCGAAGTCATGCCATTGGTTTCTACTATTCACTATAAATGAAGCTTCCTTTTCATCTCTAAAAGGAGAATAGTAAGATGTAGT
Source organism: uncultured Bacteroidales bacterium (assembly GCA_964606845.1). Taxonomy (GTDB): domain Bacteria; phylum Bacteroidota; class Bacteroidia; order Bacteroidales; family UBA12077; genus UBA12077. Next base: position 3,588 of record CAZSIC010000089.1, on the reverse strand, counting down.
TTGTCTTGATTTTCTAACCGGTTTAAAATTATGTTTTTGAAGAAAATCATTTAATGATATTTTGTTCGCTTGTTCACAATTCATTTTATATAGCTCTAAAGTTTAAAATTAGTGATGAAATTGATGATTTGATGATATAAACTATCAATCAATAATTTACAAGTCATCAAAACCGTCATCAGTTTATTGCTATGATGACTTTTTCTTTTTTTCTTTTCATCAGCAAGTTTTTTGATGACAAAATGATGACAAAGTGATGACATACTTATCCCTTACATACAAATAGATTGCTTTATTCATCATCAAAATCATCAAAATTTTCAATGAAAAAAGTTTTTTCAAACTCGTAGTACCTACCTTTTGCCTTTTCAGCATGCACGGTTCCATCTGTACAAAGTGTAAATCTTGTATAGCCATATGAGTTTGAAGCTTGCTTTAGACTCCATTTATTTTTAAGTATATACTTAATACCAGACAGATCACCTTTAGAGTAATTATTCTGTAATAGCCTTGTTATATCATAAGCTGAATAACAAACCTTATCAATATTCTCAATTTCCATTACTAACTTGATATAATTGATTATTTCTCTTTCCATCCTACTTCTATTTGAAAATTTGAGCTTTCTTAAGGCTTCCGTCTCAATATCCTTTGGATCAAACCACATTCTGGATACCTTTTTGTACTTCATTGGTCGTTTTAGTAAAAAGTCTAAAAAAGCAGGAATTTCAAAAATTAATATATCGAGTAAGTTGTTTAATTTATCCTTTAGTATTCCTTCAAATTTTGGAACTTTTCGCACCCAAAAACGTGTTTCTTCTGGATCGATCTTTATAAAATTAAACTCATTATTACTGCACAAAATAAACTTACCAAAAAATTCAATTTCAGATCTATCTTTTCCTTTGGCTTCCGCTTTAAAAGTTTTTGCAGTACTCAAATTTTTGATGCGCTCGGTATCTTCGACTTTGTCTAACAGAACTTCATCCACTGCTATTATCAATTTGTTGGCCCAATCACTGTTAAATTGACTGCGAAAATCATTGTTAGTATTTAAAGTAGCGTTCTTACCGAAAATTGCTTTTATCCAGTTTAAAAAGGTTGTTTTTCCGGTTCCCCGCGCACTAGAAACTAAACATATAACATATTGCAGATGTGTCGGTTGAGTATAGAGTAGAGTAAAAAAATCCAAGGCAATGTTTTCTTGTTCACCGAAGATGTGTTTAATAAATTCAAGAGTATATGTACAATCACCCGGCTTAGGTTTATGCTCCAACTCATGATATTCATTATAAAAACCATGAATCTTTTCATTATCATCCTTAATTGGTGGTATTACCTTCTGATAATTAGTATGAGATGGAATACAACAAAATCCATTGAACTTTGGTATATCTGCAACAAAATCCTTACCATGATCTGCTTTAATTGTTTCTATATTCCATGGAGCTAACTGTTCAATTGTATCTCCTGATGATAAAGGTCGTCTTACCTTTTTATAATATGTCGTTTGTACTCGGATATATTCATTTTTATGTTTAATTTTGTCCATACGTTTTATATTAGAATGTTATAAATAAAAGAAACTAACAGAGTCCTTGCTGCAACAAGGGCTTTTTATTTTTGAGGGTTTGATAAAATATAGTTATCCAAATCTGTTTTTTTGAAATAGATGTGCTTGCCAGGTTTATAAAATTGAATAGCCTTTTGGCTTGTCTTTTTATAAAGGTCTGATTTACTAATTGTTAAATAATCGCTAGCTTCATCAAGCGTAAACAGATTTTTTGAAGTTGATATAATAGCCTTATAGATCTTTTCATTAATTCCTTGAAGTTTATCAAGTTTTTGGGCTATTAAATGGTTTAGGTCTTTTTCAGAGTAATCAATTTCCTGAATTTTTCTTTCTTGATCTTCTCCTAATAATTGCAAAAGCAATTCTAATTTTTTCTTTTTTTCCATATTTATTTGCGTTTAGTGACAATTTCTAAAAGCAAATATTAGAAAAAACCAATCCTGTGTCAACCATATTTAGGGCTGTGCATTAAAAATGACGTTAAGCATTTATTCTTTTGGGAAAAATATTATTCAAAAACTCATTTAGGTCTTGTAAGGCAGGATCAATATAATCATTCTCATTTATCTTGGTATTTAAATTCTGAAATTTATCGCTAAAAGCACGAGCAAATTGATTTGGATTAATTTCTTTTCCGTTATGATCTACAAAATATTTATGATATGAAATTTTCTTCCATAATTTATTACACCCAATATACTCATTAATAAAAAGATGATTCAATATAAAAGTTATATACCCAATTTTCTTACTTTTTATTTTAATCGGACCAGATACTAATTCAGTATGTTTATATTCGTTTGCAATAGTTTCTTCAACAATTGACAACCTTCCTTTAAAAAATGCTTTCAACGATCCATAATTAACTGAACTATCCACAAATCTCTTTTTTACATACTTTGCTAATAATGCAGATCTTCTATTCTTAATATTTGAACCAAAAACAAACCATTCCGGGAACTTAACCCCTTTATATCTATGAATTTTATATCTTGTTTGCTTTGCTAGCTTCACTTCCCTTTTTGTCCCTGATGATTCAATTTCCAACAATGCATCAATTATGTTTCTTTTATCTTTTTCAGGAGGTTTTGAAATAAAATTAGCATCGAAAATATTTTTCACAAGCTTCAAATAAAGAAATTTGAAGTCAGATTTATTATATGTCAGCACCTTACAATCCTTATCATAATGCTCATAAAATGGTTTATCCATTTGCTCAGCAAAGTAAAAACTAAATACGTAATCAAATCCTGGGTAATTTTTATAAAAATCTTCAAATCCTACTAAATATTCAATATAAATCTCCTGTAATTTTTTTGCTATCCCTTTCGCATAATTGAATAGCACCCTAGGTTCTTCAAATATATTGATGAGTCTAATAAATTTTTCATGACACATATACCTACCATAAATATATTTTGTTATTGAATTATCAAAATAAAAAGATTTGAAAAACATATTATTGATTAATTCATTTCTTGTTTGAATTCTTTCTGTAAAAGCTTGTTTTGTATCAATTGATTCTTTCAGTCCTTTATAACCTAATTCATCATTCCAGATATCGACAAATTCTTGTTGAAGCTCATAATATGTTACTGGATAAGTTTTTTCCTTACCTTTTATAAAGGTTCTAACAAGATTATTTTGAATACTTATTGCTAAAGAAGTAAAATTGAAATTGAAATGAACCATATTTATATATCCTTCTATTTTTTCATTTAAAAATAAAAAGAAAATATCAGAAAATAAAAATAATTATTGGATGGTTGTTGTTAATAATCAAGCAATTTGTTTAACCTATGTTTAACCCGGGGTAAAATAAAAAAGGTTAGCGAAGTGCTAACCTTTTGATTTTCAATGGTGGGAGATACTGGATTCGAACCAGTGACCCCCTGCTTGTAAGGCAGGTGCTCTGAACCAGCTGAGCTAATCTCCCTTTTATTTTTAAGAACTCCTGACTTCGTGACCCTCCCGACGGTTAGTCGGGATACTCTGAACCAGCTGAGCTAATCTCC
>CAZSIC010000088.1:0-14348 GCA_964606845.1 uncultured Bacteroidales bacterium | reverse complement strand
TCATGTTTTATTCATATCCTTGTTGTGTAAAACAGTGCATGAGGGTTTCATTTGTTTATATTTTAATTTTCAATGGTCAGATGGAACCTCCTTTTTCTGACAATCATTTTTTACCTTTAGTGTTCCTAAAAATTATGGTCGAGTGTATTAAAAGCCTTGTCATGGAGGTTTCATTTTGTAAGATTTTGTAACAAAATACAAACAAAAAATGAATTGTAAAAATTTTCTACTATAAAAGGAATGCTATTCATTTTCCCGGCCTGAAGTATATCGTCGCCATTTTTCGATAACCTGAATCATATCATCGGGTATCTCTGAATTAAATTGTTTGAATTCGTTTGTTTTGGGGTGCGTAAATCCAAGTTTTTTTGCATGTAAGGCCTGACGTGGTAATATTTTAAAACAATTTTGAACAAACTGTTTGTATTTCGTAAAGGTTGTGCCTTTTAATATCTTATCGCCACCATATTCAAAATCATTAAATAAAGGATGGCCAATATGTTGAAAATGGACACGTATCTGATGAGTTCTTCCGGTTTCGAGCTTGCATTCAACAAGTGTTACATACCCTAACTCTTCAATAACTTTGTAGTGCGTTATTGCTTCTTTGCCTTGTTCGCCATCAGGGAATACCTGCATAATTTTCCGGTTTTTTATATTACGGCCTATATTTCCTTCAATGGTTCCTTTTTTTTCTTCAAATGAACCCCATACCAGAGCTATGTACCTTCTATCGGTGGTTTTATCAAAAAATTGTTTAGCCAGTTTATTCATAGCTTGCTCTGTTTTGGCAATAACCAGTAGACCTGATGTATTTTTATCAATACGATGTACCAGGCCTGGGCGTAAATCACCTGTTTTAAACAGCGGCAAATCTTTTAGATGGTACATTAAAGCATTAACCAATGTGCCAGAATAGTGGCCATAAGAAGGGTGGACAACCATTCCCGGCTCTTTATTAACAATAATCAGTTGGTCATCTTCGTAAACAATATTTAGCGGTATATTTTCTGGTATTAGCTCAATTTCACGAGGCGGGTAAGCCATCACGATGGAAATAACATCGCCGGGTTTTACCTTATAATTAGATTTTACCGCCAGGTTATTTACTAAAATATTGTCAGCTTCGGCAGCACTTTGGATCTTGCTTCTCGATGCATTTTCAATCCGGTTTACCAGAAATTTATCTATTCTTAGTGGTTTTTGTCCGGGATCAACCTCAAATCTGAAATGTTCATATAGCTCCTGATCATCGTTATCATTAAATTTATCTTCTTCAGCTTCTTCTTTCATATTTCTATTCTTATTTTAATGAATAACGATGAATTTTTTGGTAGTGGCTCCTTCAGCAGAGCTAATTCTAATAAAATAAACTCCCTGATTTAAGTGTGATATATTGATTGGATTTTCATCAAATAATTGATCCGAAAATACCCTACCATATGAATCGAAAATAGTATATCTGTAATTTTGATGGGTGTTAAAAATTGAAAATTTGATGTTGAGTTCATTTTTTGCTGGATTGGGAAAGATACTAAATTCCAGCGGTTCTTTAATATTTTGTTGCCTTGTTGAGGTCGGAAAATTTATTTCGTGCCCAAACATCGGCCTTATCATTAAAGTTCCTTCAAACTGAGATTGTATCCAGTTTCCTGATAAATTATAAAATAATTTATCGTTATTTATTCTATTCACGTCAAATCCTACATTAAGCATTTCTGTAGTAGCTGTTTTTTGCCATCCGATATAAAATGGGTTCTCCAGGATTAATGTGGTATCTAAAACAAAGCTGGTAAATTTATTTAAGCTATCCTGATCAATTGGTTTTACATCTTCTTGTTTATAAATGATCGATCCTGGCCGGTTATTATTCTCGTTCCAAACCATTAAAGTAAAATAATTTTGATTGGCCTGGTTTAAAGTTTGATTAAAATATATCTGAATTCCTCGGAGCGTATCTTTTTTATAGGTTTCGAAACGCATAGCCACCATTGCCAACTCACTCCCCTCACCATAGAGTCCATATCCGTTTTCAGAGGTGCCATCGTCGAAAGCATAATAGTTAAAGAATTTTTGACGGAAATTCGTTGTATCATTCCAACGATATGGTTGACGTGCTGTTAGGGTGTCAGTGACCATATAACCTCGTACTTCGAAAAGTGCTGAGTCGTTTGCTGTTGTATATGGAAAAATATAATCGATAAATCGTTTATACTTTTCTGTTGTAAAAGGATTGATATTTGCTCCGGTACCTCCTGTAAATTTTTCTGTACCTGTTGTTCCCATAATATCTTCAATCTCAAATTCGCGACTAATGTTCCAAACCTGGTCTCCAATATTACCATAAGTTATGGAAATTGAATCTTCCATTTCAAAAGCGCTTGCGCGTGTAAAGTGAGTCCAGGGAATGGATTCGTAATTTTTTAATAAGGGACCTATGGTTTTTTTAAAAGCAATATCATTAATAATGGTATCGGTTATGGTTCTATTTTTATCCAATCGGATAAAATCAATATGCCAGTGGTCAGAATTGCTTGTTTTACTCTCTAGGTTCGAGTTTGTGGTAAAACTGGCATAATTACTAAACCTAAATTGAAATGCTTCTTTTAAGTATTGATCTTCATCAACCGGCAGAATAACCTGCAAAAATTCCTTTTTCAAATCGGTTAGTGTATCGCCGTAATGTATTTTTTCGCTGTTATTGAATGAGTAATATTCGTTAAGGATGGAGTCTTTCGCATTAAAAGTAACATGCCAGGCTTTATGCCAGGTTTGATCTTCCGGTGCATAAAACTCAAGTAAAAGCGAATCGTTTGGTTCCGGGGTATCGCCCAAACCTCCCGGTTGATAGTAGAAACTCAGAAAAATGCTGTTATCGCCAGGGTAATTTAAATTAAATTTTTTTGATGTTAAAGTATCTGCTGCAAATGTTATGCTACCCGCTTCGGGATAAACACTTCCTTTTTCGTTTATGGCATCTAAGGTAACAACTCCTATGCTAACCGGATTAATGGCATACGTTGTATTGACAAATGCGTATTTATCTATCCAGAGTAAAGAGTCTGGGAATACCGTAGGTTTGGCAAAATCGTCGATAAATGGAAGCTCTAAAATTGTTTTAGAATGTTTCTTATTTGTAATTATATTTTCTTTAGTAAGATATTTTTTTACTTCTGGATTTACTTCCAGAGGTATTAGTGTTTCCTGGGCATTTATAGTGAAAGGAGCCAGAAAAAAGACGCTGCATATAATATATTTTCGGAATTTAAACAACAATTAAAAGTTTAAATATTTAACAAAAGGGTATCGGTTTCTGCAAATTTTAATGAATCAACACTTAGCCACAAATCTACTGTTGAGCCTAATCTAATTTGTTTATTTTCTTTATACATTGGATATTGCCTCCATACTTTAGCTTGTGCAGTATCAACTGCTTCTTCAACCGATTCATCATAAATAATTGCACCTACATTTAAAGCTGCTCTTAATAAACGTTCTTTTGCTTCAATTAGTGTATATTCGTAAAGATTAGGCAGTGTTGTTTTTTCATTGCTTAATCCTTTTCCTAAAACGAGATCTACTTTTGACCCTTTTGGGATTAAAGTGCCAGGTTTAATTTCTTCTTCATTAAAACGCTGTTTTAATACATTGTTAATAGCAATGTCAGGGACATGAATAAGTTTTCCTATTTCCAAACCTGCATTTCTTAATACTGCTCGTGCCTGGCGATGAGATACGCCTACGACATCTGGCATATTTACTTTTTCCGGGTTAAAAGCATTCATGGTAATAAAAATACGCCTGCGTTTTTTTACATTAAAATCGGGTTCCGGATTTTGCTCAATAACGGTTCCCTTGGGCATATCATTATTAAAAACCGAATCTGTAACTTCGATATTTAATTTGTAATCCGAAGCTTTCTCATATACTTCATCCATGGTTAAGCCGCGAAAATCGGGAACAGGAATTTTTTGCCCGTGGTGGGTATAAATACGTAAAGCTAAAAAAGTAATAATTATTATTCCTACTGCTATTAATAGGGCATAAAGCAAGTGTTTGAAAAAGTCTTTGCTTTTAATAAATTGTAATAAAGTCATTCGTTCAGGGTTATTAAAACAACAATAATGTTAACGTTGAGACAAATATAAAATTATGTAAGCATATACTAAAATAAATTTTATGCTAATTATATTCCCTCACAATATTATAGGTTGTGTCTCTTTCTACAGGTATTTTACCTGCTTGTTTAATTAATTCTACAATTTGTATTGAGGTCAAGGTTGGTTTTTGTTCTTTAGAACCTGCCATTGAATAAATTTTTGTTGAATCGTCAATGGTTCCGTCAATATCATCAACACCAAAAGAAAAAGCAATTTGTGAGATATCTTTTCCTAACATAGGCCAGTAAGCTTTAAGGTGGGTAAAATTATCGAGATAAATTCTTGATACAGCAAAGTTTTTTAAGTCTTCGAGCGTATTTACTTCGCCAATGTAAGCTAAAGGATTATTTGCTTTTTTAAATTTTAAAGGAATAAAAGTATTAAATCCTCCGGTTTGGTCTTGTAATTTTCTTAGTTGATTTAAATGTTCAATCCGGTGTTGATAATTTTCGAGATGTCCGTACAATATTGTAGCATTAGATGGTATGCCAGCACGATGTGCTGTTTCATGTATTTTCAACCATTGCTCGGCAGTTGATTTTTCATGGCATACTTGTTTGCGGATTTTAGGTTCAAAAATTTCAGCACCTCCGCCGGGTATACTATCTAAGCCATATTCTTTTAGTTTTTTTAGTCCTTCTTCCAGTTCTAAATGTGCTTTTTTTATCATAAACTCGAGTTCAACAGCTGTAAACGCCTTAATATGGATTTTTGGAATGATTTTTTTAATCTCCTTAATCATTTGACCATAATAAAATAAATCCCTGTGTGGATGGACACCACCCACTATATGAACTTCTGTAATGTCAGAATTTTTGTAGGATTCTATTTTTTTCAAAATATCATCGATAGAATATTCCCAGCTGCCTTCCTGGTTTACTTTTCGGTGGTAGGAGCAAAACTTACAATCGTAAATACAAATATTGGTAGGTTCAATATGTATATTTTTATTAAAATAAACCCGGTTATTATTTTTTTTATAATTAATATAATTAGCTAAAATTCCTAAAATACCTAAATCAAAACTGTAAAGTTCTATACCCTCTTCAATATTGAGCTTTTCGTTCGAAATTATTTTTTCAATAATTTCTTTTTGTTTGGCCGATAAATTATCTGATGTTCTTAAAAAGTCGATCAAAGCTTATTAGTTTTTGATTGTAAAATTAGCCTTTTTTATTTCTTCGGTAATAGAAATAACAAAAATTATAAGAGGTTGTTTAAAACGGATAATGATTCATTGTGATAAAAAAAGGGCAATAAAAAAAGTAAAGGCAAAAAAATTATTGCCTTTACTTTTAAATTTATATGAGAGATAAAATTATTTTCTGGAATTAAACTCGTCTGATATGGTTAGTTTTTTTCTTCCTTTTGCTCTTCTTGAAGCCAATACTTTTCTTCCATTAGCAGAAGCCATTCGGTTTCTGAATCCATGCTTGTTTTTTCTCTTCTTGTTCGATGGTTGAAATGTTCTTTTCATCTCAAAATATTTTATTAATTATTTTACTTTTTCTTTTGGAACTGCAAAAGTAATGTTTTTTTCTTTCCTGCAAAAAGAATTCTAAAAATTAATTGGCAGGTATACAATTTTTTTTGTTTCAAAAAAGAATTCATCGAAATACTGATCTATATTAAATATTTTAATTGTTGATGTAAACGGATTTATTTCTTTGGTTAAATCACCACCTTTTAAATAAATAATTCCATTTGGTAATTCGTTTTTTGAATGCTTCTTTATTGTATTTTTCACCCAGTGATAAAATACAGGAAGTGATGTAACAGCCCGGCTGATTACAAATTCGTACTTAGAAGTTAATTTTTCAGCCCTGATTTGTTCTGAAGTAACATTTTTAAGTTCTAAAGTGCTTGATATTTCATTTACGACTTTAATTTTTTTTGCAATCGAATCTACGAGATGAAAATGGCTATCAGGAAAAAAAATGGCCAGAGGAATTCCCGGGAAACCACCACCGGTGCCAACATCTAATATTTGCGTATCGGGTACAAAATTGATGATTTTAGCAATAGATAATGAATGCAATACATGCCTTTCGTAAAGATGGTCAATATCTTTTCTTGAAATAACATTAATTTTGTTATTCCACTTTTTATAAAGGCTTTTTAGCGCTTTAAACTGATCTTGCTGGTTAGGAGTTAAAGCAGGAAAGTATTTTTGTATAATTTCCATGCAGAAGATTTATTTGATATTTGGATTGCTGCTTTTAAGAATATTGTAAAGTAGTTCACGTGCTCTAAATAACTGAGCTTTTACTGTGCCTATGGGTAATCCTAGTTCATTAGCAATTTCTTCGTAAGAGTACTCTTTAAAGTATCTTAATTCAACAAGTTTTCTGTATCGAGGTTTTAATTTACTAACAACTGATCGTGTTAGAGCCATTCTTTGGTTTTTTATCATATCTTCTTCAGGATCAGGTGATTCCGACTGCAAAGGAGTGCTCATGCTATCCTGATCACCGGAAGAATGATCAAGTGAAATAAGATTTGCTTTTTTCTTGCGGATAAAATCGATACAATTATTGGTGGCAATTTTAAATAACCAGGTCGAAAAAGCATAGTTAGGTGTATATTGTGCCAGGTTTTTAAAAGCTTTACCAAAAGCCTCAATGGTTAAATCTTCGGCATCGCTCTTGTTGTTAACCATTTTAAGCAGCATATAATAAATAGCATCTTTATATCTGCTTAAAAGCTCTGCATAGGCTTTTTCATCTCCATTTACAGCAAGCCTCACCAGCTTGTAGTCGTGTTTTGCTTTTTCAGATAGATTCGGATTTATCTCCATTGGTTATTCTTTCTTGTAAAAATATTTGATATAACAAAAGCGATACTAAACCATGGCAAAATAATATCATATAAAAGCGAAGGTAATAATAAATTCTTTTCATTCAATCGTTTCATTGTAACTTTAAATATTATTAGCTGTAATATGGCTCTAAAAATATATAATGCCAGTATGTAAATATAAAATCCCGGGAATAAAATTAATGATAAAATAATTAAAATGTAGTATAAAAATCTACTACTTATTTCTAAAAATAATCGCCATTTTGTTCCAAACCTGTACAAGCTGCCAGTTGTAGTGTGTCGTTTTTTTTGTTTAAACCAGTCGGAAAATTTTGTTTCTGGTTTTGATCGAGTAATCGATTCAGGCGATATTTCAACAGCGGTATTATTTTTATGTGCTACTTGGTTTACAAATAAATCGTCATCGCCCGATTCTAGTTGATGGTGTTTGGCAAAACCCTTATTTTCAAAAAACAAGCTTTTTTTATAGGCAAGATTACGTCCAACACCCATATATGGTTTGCCAGCTAATGCATGAGTAAAATATTGTAATGCAATAAATAACGTATCAAATCGTATCAGGTTGTTTAAAATTTGTTTTTTCGATTCGTATCCGCCATAACCTAAAACTAATTCTTTTTGCCCATTAAATTTAGATTGCATTTTTTCGACCCAAAGTTTGCTTTCAGGTTTGCAATCTGCATCAGTTAATAATAATAATTCATTTTTGGCTGCTTTTATTCCAACAGTTAATGCCAGTTTTTTGTTATGGGTAAACTTGTCGTCTCTTTTTATTGTGCTAATTTTTAGGTGTTTATATTTTTTCTGAAAACGTTCAAGTACAAATTCTGATTCATCCTCCGAGCAATCGTTTACAACGATTACTTCATAATTGGGATAATCTTGTGTAAGTATCAGGGGTAAATTTTCTTCCAGGTTTTTTTCTTCATTTCGGGCACAAATGATTATTGAAACTGGCTCTTTAGCTGTTTTTATATCTTTTTGGTTATTATAGAATAATATTCGTGAAAAATAAAACAGGTAAAAGAAAATCTGGATTAAAAAAGTAACCGCCAAAAATGCTAAAATAAAATAAAGTGGATTGTCCACTAAGAAATTTATAATTGCCACAATGTTAATTTTAAAATTTATTAAAGATATTGGGCAATTTTATTAAAGTTTTTTTTGTAAAACAAGATTTGTAATCTTAAGAAATGAATAATTTATTCACAATTGGTTATCTTTGAGCCGAAATTTGAAAGATATGAATTTTAAGATCAACGCATCTGACGAGCAAACTAAAGCAAGAGCAGGGGAAATTGAAACAGATCATGGACTGATAAAAACTCCGATTTTTATGCCTGTTGGAACTTTGGGTAGTGTTAAAGGAGTTAACCAACGCGATTTAATAAGTGATGTTAAAGCTCAAATAATTTTGGGTAATACATACCACTTGTTTTTACGTCCTGGAACAGAAACCATTGAATTAGCCGGAGGGGTACATAAATTTATGAATTGGAATAAACCGATATTGACTGATAGTGGTGGTTATCAGGTTTTTTCACTTGCCGAAAATCGTAAGCTGAAAGAAGATGGTGCTCATTTTAGTTCACACATCGATGGTTCAAAACATATTTTTACACCCGAAAATGTAGTTGATATTCAGCGCATTATAGGCGCTGATATTATCATGGCTTTTGATGAATGTACGCCTTATCCGTGCGATTATGAATATGCAAAAAAATCGATGCAATTAACTCACCGTTGGCTAGAGCGAGGAATAAAGAGGTTTGATGAAACAGAACCTCTATACGGACATAAGCAGACTTACTTCCCAATAGTCCAGGGGAGCGTATTTAAAGATCTTCGAATTGAATCAGCAAATACTATTGCTTCGTACGAAAGAGACGGATATGCCATAGGTGGATTGTCCGTTGGCGAACCGGTTGAGGAAATGTACGTCATGATTGAAGTGGTGAATGAAATTTTACCCGAAAATAAACCACGCTATTTGATGGGAGTAGGTACACCAGTAAATATTTTAGAGGGTATTTCCAGAGGAATTGATATGTTTGATTGTGTTATGCCTACTCGTAACGGACGAAACGGAATGTTGTTTACAAAAAACGGTATTATCAATATTAAAAATGTTAAATGGAAAAATAATTTTTCTCCCATAGAAGAAAATGGTGCGTCTTTTGTAGATAATAATTTTTCAAAAGCATATTTAAGGCACCTTATTGTTTCAAAAGAAATTTTAGGCGCACAAATTGCCAGCTTACATAATTTGAGTTTTTATTTATGGCTGGTTACCGAAGCCAGAAATAGAATCATTGATGGTTCGTTTGCATTGTGGAAAAAAGAAATGGTACAAAAACTTGCAGTAAGATTATGAGATCGTTGGGATTTAAAAAAATTGATAGCTATATTATTAAGAAGTTTCTTGGAACATACTTCTTTGCCATCCTATTGATTATTAGTATTGCAGTTGTTTTTGATATTTCAGAGAAAATCGAAGATTTTATTGAAAAGGAAGCTCCCTTAAAAGAGATCGTATTTAATTATTACATGAATTTTATTCCCTATTTTGCGAACCTTTTCAGCTCCCTTTTTACATTTATCGCTGTTATATTTTTTACTTCTAAAATGGCTTATAATACTGAAATTATAGCTATTTTGAGTAGTGGAGTTAGTTTTCGGCGAATGATGTTTCCATATTTTATTTCAGCGTTGGTTATTGCTATATTCTCTTATTCTCTAATGGCTTATGTTATTCCTCCGGCAAATGAGGTCAGACTGGACTTTACATATAAATATATTAAAAACCCAATTAGAAATACCGATAAAGATATTCACCGGCAAATTGAACCGGGAGTATTTGTTTATATGAAGAGTTATAATGCTACGAATGATGTAGGATATAAATTTTCGATGGAAAAATTTGATGAAAGCGGCATGTTAAAATCAAAATTAATGTCCGATTATGTTAAGTGGGATTCTACCAACAGTAAGTGGACCATTCGAAATTATTTTATTCGTGAAATAGATGGCATGGATGAAAATATTATTACCGGTACATCTATTGATACCGTTTTAAATATGCAACCCGAAGAGTTTAAGCGGATCGCTAATTTTACCGAAACAATGAATATTAATGAACTGAATGCTTATATCGAAGAGCAGCGAATGCAGGGCGCCGATAATGTTACTGCTTTGTTGATAGATAAATACAGCAGGGTTGCTTACCCTTTTTCTACATTTATCCTTACTTTAATAGGCGTAAGTTTATCGTCCCGAAAAATTAGGGGAGGAATAGGAATGCATATTGGTTTTGGATTGTTACTCAGCTTTTCGTATATTTTGTTCATGCGATTTACAACTATGTTCGCCATTAGTGGTGCTATGAAACCTTTGTTTGCCGTTTGGCTTCCTAACTTAATCTATGCTGTAATTAGTTTGTTCCTCTATAGAATTGCTCCTAAGTAACTTTAAAGTGAGTAGTTATTATGTTTAATTTTTGTAAAAAGAATACTAAAATTAGCATCAAATTATAAGATTGATTTAAAGTGATTTGTATTTTATCTTACGATTATTGTTGCAATTAAATTTTTTTGAATAAAATTGATTTTGTAATGTTGCACTTTATTTTTTGTGATAAATTGCTTATAATTTGAATAAATTATTATAAGCTAATAATAACTAAATGTACAAGATATGTCTTTGAAAAGAAAAATTCTTGAACTTCAAAAGAAGCGGGAAAAAGTTCTTCAGGGCGGTGGTGAGAAAGCCATTGAGAAACAGGTAGCCATGGGGAAAATGACAGCTCGCGAGAGAATTATTACTTTGTTGGATGAAAATTCATTCCACGAATATGATTTATTTGTAGAGCACGAAGCTCGCGATTTTAACATGGATAAAAAAATTCTCCATGGAGATGGTGTGATTATTGGTACAGGTACAATTTTTGGCGCTCCTATTTGTATTTATGCACAAGATTTTACCGTTGCCGGTGGCTCGCTTGGGTTGATGCATGCCCGAAAAATTACCAAAATCATGGATCATGCCATGAAAATGAGAGTTCCAATTATTGGAATTAACGATTCAGGTGGTGCTCGTATTCAGGAAGGTGTTAACTCTCTTGCTGGTTATGGCGAAATATTTTACCGTAACACAACAGCATCTGGAGTAATACCTCAAATTTCAGTAATACTTGGACCATGTGCAGGTGGAGCTGTATATTCTCCTGCATTAACCGATTTTGTTTTCGTGGTTGATAAAATTTCTAAAATGTTTATTACCGGTCCCGAAGTAATAAAAACGGTACTTGGCGAAGAAATATCCATGGAAGATTTAGGAGGTGCACGTGTTCATAGTGAAATTACAGGTAATGCTCACTTCTATGCCGAAAGCGAGATAGAATGTTTTGATAAAATTAAAGAGCTGATTACTTATATTCCCTGGAATAATGGACAAAAAGCACGTCCGTTTGATCCAAAAGACCCAAAACCAGCATATAAAATTGATGAAATTGTTCCAGGTAATCCTAAAGAACCTTACGATGTTCGTGATGTTATTCGTGGTATTACGGATGCTTCCGAATTTTTCGAAATTCAGGAATTATGGGCTAAAAATATTGTTATTGGTTTTGGCCGTATCCACGGAGAAACAGTTGGATTTGTTTGTAATCAGCCATTAGTGCTCGCCGGAGTACTTGATGTGGATTCATCTGATAAAGCAGCTCGATTTATAAGATATTGCGATTCATTTAATATCCCAATTGTAACATTGGTAGACCTGCCCGGATACCTACCTGGCGTTGATCAGGAACACGCCGGTGTTATTCGTCATGGTGCTAAAGTACTATATGCATATTCTGAAGCTACGGTCCCAAAGGTTACAGTTATACTACGTAAAGCCTATGGTGGTGGGTATATTGCCATGAATTCACGCCACTTAAATGCCGACTTTGTTTTTGCATGGCCGGGAGCAGAAATAGCTGTTATGGGGCCAGAAGGCGCTGCAAATATAATCTTTAGAAAAGAAATTATGTCAGCCAAAGATCCTGACAAAATGCGAAAACAAAAAGTTAAAGAATATAAACAAAAGTTTGCTAATCCTTATGTGGCTGCGGCAAAAGGATATGTTGACTCGGTTATCGAACCTAAAGAAACCAGAAAATTATTGCTCCATGCAATTGAAGTTTCAAAGAATAAGGTTGACCGAAAACCAATTAAAAAACATGGAATTCCTCCATTTTAAATCTTAATCTTATGGTAGCAAAATCAAATAATGATAAAAAAGAAACTGCCCCAATAGAGCAGGACGAGGCTCAAAAGGTAAGGTTTAATACTTTTGTTGTTGATGGCGACAAATACCGCACCCTGTTAACCGAAAAATTTAAAAACAGGAAAAAGTGGGAAAAACCAGACGAACAAAGGATTTTTTCCGAAATTCCGGGTACGGTTATTAAAATCCATGTTCAAGAAGGACAAAAGGTAAAAGAAGGGGATTTAATGATGGTATTAGAAGCTATGAAAATGAAAAATAAAATCCTTTTTCCCTCCGACGGAGTTGTTAAAAAGATTCATATTAAAGAATCTGAAAAAATTCCCAAAGGGACTTTAATGATCGAAATGAAATAATATTATATTAAAAATCCGGGGTAATATACTCCGGATTTTTTATAGCCACTCAGACCATATAAAATATTTGCTGAAAATACTTTTTAAGTTTATTTCATTTTTAAATAATCCATATACTGCCGATCCGCTTCCAGACATTGATGCATAAACTGCTCCTGATATGTATAACTGTTCTTTTATTTCTTGTATTTCTGGATATTCTTCAAAAATGATTTTTTCAAAATCATTAATAATTTTTCCTTTCCATGTTTCAACAGGTAGCTTTATTTGTTCTGTTAACTTAATTGATGAACGTTGTGGTTTTATTTTTTTGTAAGCAGCTGCTGTATTAACGTGAATTAATGGATAAACCAGAACAAGGAAGTAACCTTTTAAATCAATATTGGCGGGAGTCAATACATCACCCTTATTGGTTGCATAGGAAGGCTTGTTAAGAATGAAAAAGGGACAATCGCTGCCAGTATTTTCGGCTATTTTCATTAATTTGGTGTCCGATATTTCTAATTTTATCATTGAGTTTAGCATTTTTAAAGTAGATGCAGCATCGGATGAACCGCCGCCTAAACCTGCTCCAATGGGAATGTTTTTATGTAAATGCATGTGGATAGGAGGTATGAAATAATTTTTTTTTAATAAGTTGTAAGCTTTTATACAGATGTTATTTTCATGTTTCTCATCTTCAATGGGAATTCCAGATGAGGTAAATGAGAAATTGTTTTCTGGAGCTTTAACTTCCAGAATATCAAATAAATTTATGGGATAAAAGATGGTTTCTATATTATGAAAACCATCGGGTCGTTTTTCAGTAATGTTGATTCCAATATTAATTTTAGCATTCGGAAAACTTATCATTTTTTTAATAATTTAAGGTTTTATTAATGCAAATTTAGGTTATTACTGATAATCATCATAGCAAAAATTTAATTAACAATTGTTAATAACTAACGTTAAAAAAAATACGAAAATAAAAGTTAAAATAACTATAAAAATGGACAGTGTATGCTTACCTTTGGTTTCCCAAAAAAGTAAAAGTTATGGCTGGTAATACTAAAAATTTTTCGCAATCGAAACAAATAGCCCAAAGTATTGATTACGGTAAATTGCCCCCACAAGCATTAGATCTTGAAGAAGCCGTGTTGGGTGCGATTATGCTTGAAAAAGATGCTATTATTGCTGTAATGGATATTATCAGCCCGGATTGCTTTTATAAAGATGCTCACAAAAAAATTTTTAAATCGGTTTTGGATTTATCGCAAGAATTACAGCCGATAGATATTTTAACTGTTACCGAGGAATTGCGAAAAAGAGATGAACTTGACGAAGTTGGTGGCCCGTTTTATCTTACCCAGTTAACCAGTAAAGTAGCCTCGGCTGCCCATATCGAATACCATGCCCGCATTATTGCTCAAAAGTATATCCAGCGTGAATTGATACGTGTTTCTACCGAAATACAAAATAAAGCTTATGATGATTCTATTGATGTAAATGATTTAATTGATTTTTCCGAGTCGGAATTGTTTAAAGTAGCCGAAGGGAATATCAAGAAAGAAACATCCAAAATAAGTGTATTAATTCAGGAAGCCATAAGCCAGATCGAAGAAGCTTCGAAACGCGAAGATGGTTTAAGCGGGGTTCCATCAGGTTATACAAAATTAGACCGTGTAACTTCCGGATGGCAACGGTCAGATTTAGTGATTATTGCTGCACGTCCTTCCATGGGTAAAACTGCTTTTGTTTTATCAATGAC
>CAZSIC010000087.1:0-14839 GCA_964606845.1 uncultured Bacteroidales bacterium | reverse complement strand
AACCCTGGTAACAATAAATTAATAAAGCACTCAAATTTAGTGATATCTTAAAATTTGATTAATAAAGTATTAAAAAACAATTTGTTACTTCGAAATAAAAACCAAATGTTAAAACGTAATCACTATAAAACAATTGTAATATCTGATGTGCATTTGGGGACAAAATCCTCAAGAGCCAAAGAATTGGTACGTTTCCTAAAATCTAACACCTGCGATACGCTTATTTTAAATGGAGATATTATAGATGGATGGAGATTAAAAAAGACTGGAAAATGGAAAAAAAAACACACACGTTTTTTTAAAGTTATCATTAAAATGATGGAAAATGTTAACACTGAGGTAATATACATTCGTGGCAACCACGATGATTTTTTGGACAATATGATGCCTCTAAAAATTGGCAATTTAACAGTTAGAAAAGATTATATTCATAAAAGTAACGGTATCAATTATTATGTTGTACATGGAGATATTTTTGATAAAATTACATCAAACCTAAAATGGCTGGCGAAACTTGGTGATGTGGGTTACACTTTTTTATTATGGTTAAATAAAATATATAACAACCGAAGGGTTAAACAGGGCTTACCTTATTACTCACTATCACAAGATATTAAAAATCGTGTAAAATCAGCTGTTTCCTATATTTCTAGTTTTGAGCATGAATTAGTAGAACTTGCAAAATCAAGAAACTGCCAGGGAGTTATATGCGGACATATACACCATCCCGATATCAGGCAATATGAAGGTATCAAATATCTAAATTCAGGCGACTGGGTTGAATCTTTATCGGCACTGGTTGAACATGACAATGGCAATTGGGAAATCCTTTATTATAATGAGCTTACGAAAGAAGAATTACCACCTGCCATTGAAGAGCCGGAAAAAGAAAAACTTCTTGCGCTTCCGAAAATGTCCAAGGTAAAGATTGCCTGATTTGCTGATTTCAAATAATTCAAACATTTATGAAGTATACTTTTATTGTTCAGGGAGAGGGCCGTGGCCATATGACACAGGCAATTAGCCTAAAAAATATGCTGGAAAGAAACGGACATGAAGTTCCTGTTGTAATTGTAGGGAAAAATCCTAAAAGAATAATTCCCTCATTTTTTTATCAAAAAATAAATACTAAAGTTATTGCTGTAGATAGCCCCAATTTTGTATTTGACAAAAACAATAAAAAAATCAGAATTACGAAAAGTATTCTATATAACCTCTTTTTCATTTTTAAATACCTGAAAAGTTTAAAAACAATCAAGCGGACTCTCCGGCATACAAAACCCGATGTTATCATTAACTTTTATGATTTACTGGGTGGGCTATTTTATCTTTTTCACAAGCCCAAAATTCCTTATTACTGTATCGGGCATCAGTATTTGATTTTTCACCCTACTTTTCCTTTTCCCAAAAAACATCGCGTAGATAAATTTTTATGAAAAATAAATACACGCCTAACATCCATTCATGCTGATAAATTGCTGGCGCTTTCGTTTCGTGAAATGCCCAATTATCCGAATAAAAAATTATTTGTTGTACCACCCTTATTACGAAAAAGTGTAATAGCAAAAGAAACTAAGACGGAAGATTTTATTCATGGCTACATCCCAAACCAGGGATATGCAGAAGAAATTATAAACTGGCACAAAAATAATCCTAACATCAAAGCTCACTTTTTTTGGGATAAAAAAGATGCAGATGAAGAAACCATTATGCACCGGAATCTTAGCTTACACAAGATAAATGATGAAAAATTTCTGGATTATATGAGCCGGTGCAAGGGTTACGCCTCAACAGCAGGATTTGAATCGATATGTGAAGCAATGTATTTAGGAAAACCTGTTTTAATGATACCTACCGGAGGACATTACGAACAAAAGTGTAATGCACTGGATGCTAAATTAGCAGGTGCCGGAATACAAAGTGACTCATTTAACCTGTCAAAACTTATAGACTATATTCCATTTCACAAAAAAAACAATACTAAATTTAAACAATGGGTAAAAAAAGCTGATTCATTATTATTATCTTTAATCATCCCCGAAAAACAGCAAAAAAAAAGTATAAATAAAAAGACTAACACTACAAAACGATTGAAAATAAAATCTTTTGAAATTCAATAAATACTAAGTACTGATAAAGTAACGTTTATTTTTTATTGTTAGTGGCTATTTTATCATTATTTGTATTTTTACCGAATGAGAATTTTATTGATTACTTTTTGCCTTTGTTTTTCAATCCAAAGTTACGCACAAATTGGGGGGGCACACACTTACAGTTTTCTGAACCTAATCAGTTCGGCACGAGTAGCTTCGCTCGGAGGCGATGTAACTGCCATTAATGATAACGATTTAAACCTTACTTTCCATAATCCCGCATTACTAAACAGTGAAATGAACCATGATATGGTTTTAAATTACACCAACTACTTTACCGATATCAACTATGGATATGCAGCATATGCTACCACTATAAAAGATAAAGGAATGTTTTCGGGCGGTATACAATACATTAATTATGGAAAGTTTATAGCTGCTGACGAGAAAGGAATAATTAACGGCGAATTTAAAGCCGCCGAATATTCGATCAACCTGATGTATTCGCGGCCAATTGACAGCTCTTTTCAAGTTGGTGTAAATGTTAAACCAGTTATTTCAACGCTCGAAAAATATACATCATTAGGAGTAGCTGCCGATTTTGGTGTTCTGTACCGAAATTCGGATAATTTATTTAATGCAGCACTGGTAATTAAAAATTTAGGAACACAATTAAAAGGATATGCCAGCGAAAAAGAAAAATTACCTTTTAACATTCAGTTGGGAATTTCGCAAAAATTAAGGCATGCCCCTTTAAGATTTTCGGTTACTTTCGACCATTTGGAAAAGCCAGACTTAACCTATGAAATTCCTAAAAGCGAGTCCGTTTCTGATCCTTTTTTTGAAGAAGCCAAAGAATCTAAAATAGATCAAATTGCCGATCAGGTAATGCGACATGTTATTTTGGGCGTTGAATTCAGCCCGTTGGAAAATCTTTACATCAGGGCAGGATATAATTACCGCCGACGAAAAGAGATGCTTATCGAATCCAAAACCTCAACCATCGGATTTTCGTGGGGATTTGGTGTAAAAATTTCCAAGTTTCATATAAGTTATGGACGCGCAACTTACCATTTAGCAGGAGCTACCGACCATTTTTCCATTACTACGAATTTGGATCAGTTTAGGAAGGGGTGGTAGGTTTTTTTAAAATTAATGCGTTTATATTTTCTACTAAACGATTAAGTTAGGTAGTTCTTTTAATCAAAGTCTCTACAGTGGAAAGGGTAAAACTTCTATATTAAACTCGTTTTTTAAACTTATGAATATACTAAAACTTCTATCCCAAATCTCCAATCTCCAAAATTTGTCTAATGACATTTTTGGATTTACCTTTGGTGTTTTAATTAATTTTACAAAATGAACATCAAAAATAATATTATCATAGCCATCGACGGATATTCATCATCGGGTAAAAGCACTTTGGCCAAAGCCATTGCCAAACACCTGGGATATAAATATATTGACAGCGGAGCCATGTACCGTGCAGTTACGCTATTTGCGCTGCAAAATAACCTGGTTGATATTCAAAAAAATCAGGTAAATGAAGAAAAACTAAAATCTTTAATTGATCAAATTGAAATCAATTTCCGATTCAATGCAAAAAAAAACAGACAGGAAACTTACCTCAATCAAAAAAATGTAGAAGATGAAATTCGTAAAATGGAAGTGTCCAATGCAGTAAGTATTGTTAGCAAATTAAAGTTTGTAAGAGAAAAGATGGTGCGGATTCAGCAGAAAATGGGAAAAGAAAAAGGTATTGTAATGGACGGACGCGATATAGGCACAGTGGTATTTCCTGGTGCTGAGATTAAAATTTTTATGAATGCCAAAGCAGAGGTAAGAGCCGAACGACGATATAAAGAACTTAAAGAAAACGATGTAGATGTTAGTTACGATGAAATCCTGGAGAATGTAAAAAAACGGGATCATCTGGATGAAACCAGGAAAGAAAGCCCTTTAAAAAAAGCCAGCGACACTATCGAACTGGACAATAGCAACATGACAGAAAAAGAACAATTACAGTGGGTTTTAAGTTTAATAAAAGAAAGAATGAGTAAATTGACTTAAAACTTTTTTAATGATGAAAATTGAAATTGATAATAATTCTGGTTTTTGTTTTGGAGTGGTTAATGCCATCCAACTGGCAGAAAAAGAGCTTGAAAATAATGATATTTTATATTGCCTGGGAGATATTGTACATAATAGTGCCGAGGTAGAGCGCTTGAAATCGAAAGGTTTGTCAACGATTAACCACGAACAATTTAAAAAGTTAAAAAACTGTAAAGTCTTGCTGCGTGCCCATGGCGAGCCACCAGAAACTTATGAAATAGCAAAAAAAAACAATATACAGCTTATCGATGCTTCGTGTCCTGTAGTTTTAAAACTTCAAAACAATATTAAACTCGGGTTTGACGACTTTTTAAAAAAAGGCGGTCAGGTAGTTATTTATGGTAAAGAGGGACATGCCGAGGTAAACGGACTCGTAGGACAAACCAATGGACAAGCAATTGTTATTGGGGGACTTAATGATTTAGAAAAAATCGATTTTAGCAAACCTGTTAATCTTTTTTCGCAAACCACCAAAAGTATTGAAGGCTTTTATGAGGTGCAAAAAGAAATAAAAAAACGTATGATTAAAACTCAGGGAACCGAGGATATCCATTTTGAGGCAAATGACACCATATGCAGGCAGGTATCGCACCGACAACCTCAACTGCGTGAATTTGTAAAAAAACATGATGTGGTTATCTTTGTTAGTGGCAAAAAAAGTTCTAACGGACGCATGTTATTTAAAGTTTCCCAGGCCGAAAACCCAAACACTTTCTTTGTATCCAAAGAGTCGGAACTGGAACGTGCATGGTTTAATGATGTTAAATCGGTAGGCGTTTGTGGGGCCACATCAACACCCAGGTGGTTAATGGAAAAAATTGCTACAGAAATTAATAAAATTGCAAAACCATAACTTTTAAGCATATGGCAAAAATAAAAACAATTGGTGTTTTAACATCAGGAGGCGATGCTCCCGGAATGAATGCAGCCATAAGAGCTGTTACCAGAACTGCTATTTATCACAACATGAAAGTAATAGGTATTCGCCATGGATACCAGGGATTAATTCAGGGGCATTTTAAACAACTGAAATCCTACATGGTAAGCGATATTATCCAAAAAGGGGGTACTATTTTAAAAACAGCGCGCAGCGATGATTTCAGAACATATGAAGGACGAGAAAAAGCGTTCAACAACATACAAAAAAAAGGAATTGATGCGGTTGTAGTTATTGGTGGTGATGGCACATTTAAAGGAGCCCGGGTATTTACAGAGGAATTCAATATCCCATTCGTAGGAATCCCCGGAACCATCGATAATGACTTGTATGGCACAGATTATACCATTGGTTACGACACATCGCTTAATACGATTGTTCAGGCAGTAGATAAAATAAGAGATACTGCCAGCTCGCATAATCGCCTGTTTTTTATTGAAGTGATGGGTAGGGATGCCGGATTTTTGGCACTAAGAAGCGGAATAGCTTGCGGTGCAGAAGCAATACTTATTCCTGAAAGTGAAACCGACTCTAAAAACCTTAAGGCATATCTCGAGTCTGGTTATAAACGTAAAAAAGCTTCCAACATTATTTTGGTTGCCGAAGGTGACGAAAGTGGTGGGGCTTACGCCATAGCAAAAAAAGTTAAAGATGATTTTAAAAATTATGATATGCGGGTAACCGTGTTAGGACACATACAACGTGGTGGTTCACCTACTGCCTTCGATCGAGTTATTGCCAGCCAGTTAGGAGTTGCTGCTGTTGAAGCGCTGCTCGATGATCAGCAAAGCATTATGGTAGGAATGATGAACCGTGAAATTGTTCATGTACCTTTTAATAAAACCATCAAACATCATAAAGATGTGGACAATAGGTTGCTGGAAATTCTCGATTTCTTAAATGTTTAATTTGCTTTTAATATGAGCAATACTCTTGTTTTCGCCAATGTAATTCTACCGCTACCATTAAAGCAGCTGTTTACCTACAGCATACCCGAATCTTTAAAAAACCAGGCAAAAGCAGGGAAAAGAGTGATTGTGCAATTTGGCAAAAGAAAAATTTATGCCGCTATTGTTCATTCTGTTCATAATAACAAACCAAAAGAATACAAAACCAAAGATATTATATCGGTTCTTGATGATAAACCGATTGTTAACGATTCACAACTTAAACTCTGGCAATGGATTGCCAATTATTACATGTGCTCGCTGGGCGAAGTTTTTAAAGCATCATTGCCTTCGGGACTTAAGCTTGAATCGGAAACAAAAGTAATTTATAATGCAAAAAATATCAAGAATGAAACATTTACCAGCACTGAATCATTAGTTCTCGATTTTCTTGAAAAAACAAATATTGCCAAAGTAAATGATGTTGCTAATGCACTCAATAAAAAAGATGCTCTGCCAGTAATTAAATCACTTATCGATAAAAAAGCTGTAATTCTTGAAGAAAAGTTAAAAGAAAGTTATAAACCCAGGACAGAAACCTATATTAACCTGCACCCATCAATTAAAACCGAAAAGCAACTGAACAAAGTCTTTGATTCGTTAAAAAATGCGCCCAAACAACTCGATGTGGTTATGAGTTTTATTCATCTATCGGGTAAATTCATGAAAAAAGAAACGGCCGATGTCAGCCGGAAGGCTTTAATCAAAAAATCGGAGACAAACCATCAAATCATCAAATCATTAATAAAAAAAAATATTTTAACCGAATATGAAAAAACGGCCAGCAGGCTAGAACATTCCAAAACAAACTCCAAAGAGGCAAAACAACTTTCTATAGCCCAGGGCCAGGCATTTCAATCTATTCAAAAGCATTTTGAAGAAAAACAGGTGGTTTTGCTACATGGTGTAACATCGAGCGGAAAAACAGAAATTTATATTCAACTGATTCAAGAGCAAATAGAAAAAGGAAAACAGATTTTATATCTTTTACCTGAGATTGCTTTAACAGCACAAATTATTAACCGGCTGAAATCGGTATTTGGTAACAGGGTGGGAATCTATCACTCAAAATTTAATGACGGAGAGCGTGTTGAAGTTTATCAGAATGTATTAAAAAAAGATAAAGACAATCATTATGATATTATTCTTGGCGTACGTTCATCTTTATTTTTACCTTTTTCGAACCTGGGATTAATAATTGTTGACGAAGAGCATGAAAATACTTACAAACAATATGATCCGGCACCACGTTACAATGCGCGCGACAGTGCCATTGTTTTAGCACAAATTCATAAGGCCAAAGTACTGCTCGGCACTGCTACTCCGTCTATTGAAAGTTACTTTAACTCAAAAACAGGGAAATACGGGCTTGTTGAGCTTAACTCAAGATTTCAGGAAATTAAACTACCAGAAATCATTCTAAGCGATACACTAAGGGCAAGAAAAAAGAAACAGATGAAGTCGCATTTTAGCCCTGCATTATTGGATAATATTAAAGAATCGCTGGAAAATAATGAACAAATCATACTTTTTCAAAATAGGCGTGGGTTTGCTCCTTTTTTAGAATGCGATACCTGTGGATGGATTCCTTATTGCTCCCATTGCGATGTAAGCATGACCTATCACAAACAGCACAATGAGCTGGTTTGCCACTATTGCGGCTATACGATCGACAATCCAAAAGTATGTAAAGCTTGTGGCAATGCATCCCTATCGACCCGAGGTTTTGGTACTGAAAAAATTGAAGATGAGATCAAAATCTTCTTCCCTGATGCCAAAGTTAAACGCATGGATTTAGACTCAACACGGTCTAAGTTTGCTTATGAAAAAATCATCGGTGGTTTTGAGCAAGGAGAAATTGATATTTTGATTGGCACACAAATGGTTTCCAAAGGATTGGATTTTGATAATGTGGCTCTTGTTGGTATTTTAAATGCCGACAATATGTTAAACTTTCCTGATTTCAGAGCTTTTGAGCGCAGTTACCAACTTATGGCACAAGTTAGCGGTCGTGCAGGCCGAAAAAACAAACAAGGTAAAGTAATTATCCAGACCAGCAACCCTGAACACCAGATTCTGCAATATGTTTTGGATAATAAATATGAGGAAATGTATAAATCCCAATTGTTTGAACGTAAAAATTATAATTATCCGCCATTTTGCCGGTTAATATATATCAGCCTAAAGCATAAAAAAGCCGAAGTGGTCAACAAATCGTCAGCCCACTTAGCCGATAATCTAAAAAAAATTTTTGGCAAAAGGGTGTTAGGTCCTGAATCTCCGGTAATCTCAAGAGTTCAAAATATGTACATTAAAAAAATATTGATTAAAATTGAGCGCCAAAGGTCATTCCAAAAAGCGAAGCAGCTTCTGGAAGAACAGATAATTCATCTGGTTACGATGGATCATTTTAAAACCATCCAAATATCCATCGATGTTGATCCTGTTTAAAATAATATTTTCAAATACTAATAATTTCAGGAGCCAAACTTTCCGAATTTAGAATAATTTAGCAACTTTACATTCCAAATTTAGAATTATTAGGAAGTGGCCTTGCAGAAGAAAGAGAAAAATCGTTTCAGGTTACAATTGACGCTGAACGGGAATACACTAAAATCTATATTCAATAAAACATGAAATTAAAACAAATAATTCCTTACATCGCTGTTTTTCTGATTGCTTTTTTTGCAACACCGGTAATTGGAAACTGGTTTATTAAGCATGCAAACCACCAGGCTGAAAAATATATAAAAAATTTCAGTGCAGAATCATCGAGACTTTCCGATGGAGATTACCAGGGGAAATTCAAAATTTTTAACCTGATTACGCTTTCGCATGTTGAATTTTCCATTCAAAATAAGAAAGTTAAAAAATTGAAATTCAAGAAAATGTTTCATACGCCCGGTTATTTAAGCAAGAAAGATATTGAAGCAAAGATAAAAAACACCCATCAATTAGAACTTGATGCAATTACCGGTGCTACAAGAACCTCTAACTTTGCCAAGGCAGCCATAAAAAATGCAATAGCACATAAAAATATTAAATAGCTTATCTATGAATAAAATATTGCCCATTCTATTTATCTTAACCTGGAGTTGCAATGCTTCTGTAGATATTGAACAAGAAAAACAAAACATGCTACAAACCGATATTGAATTTTCGAATCGTTCGGTTGAAGTTGGGAACCACCAGGCATTTTTAGAATATGCAGCTCCCGATGTGGTTCTTTTAAAACCTAATTCATACCCTATTGTTGGGAAACCGGCTTTAAAAAAACTCTATACCGAATTAACCGATACTAATTACAGGTTAACCTGGCAACCCAGCTATGCTAAAATGTCCAAATCAGGCGATTTGGGATATACATTTGGTATTTACCTGCTGGAAGTAAAAAGTGGTAAAGAAAAAGGGGATGTACAAAGAGGGACTTACTGCACCATTTGGGAAAAAACAGCCAAAGGTGAATGGAGGTTTGTATTAGATACCGGGAATCCGGGATTGGGAAAAAGGGAATCAGAGTAATAACATAAAAAATTTTAATGTTTAGCGTTTCAGGCCGTTTTCTTATCTTTGTATTTTAAATAAAAAATTTAAACTGGTGGAAAAAGTAGATATTCAATCCGTTTTCGATTCTTTCAATAATTTTAATATTCTGATCATTGGTGATGTAATGATCGATTCATACATGTGGGGTAAAGTAAATCGTATTTCTCCTGAAGCTCCGGTTCCTATAATCATGAGCACAAAACAGGAAAACCGCCTGGGAGGAGCTGCCAACGTTGCTTTAAATGTTCAGGCCCTTGGAGCAAAACCTATATTATGTGCTGTTGTTGGAAAAGATTCTAAATCCCGAACATTTTACAGCTTGTTGAAAAAACGCAAACTTACCAGCGAAGGAGTTGTCGAAGACGAGAACCGAAAAACAACCGTAAAAACCAGAATAATTGCCGAAAATCAGCATTTATTAAGAGTTGATGAAGAAGTTGATAGAGCTTTAGATAAAGATATCGAATCCTCGTTTATCAATCACATTTTAAGTATACTGGCTGACCAATCAGTACATGCCATAATTTTTGAAGATTACGATAAAGGAACTATTACACCAAAAGTAATCCATTCAGTTGTTGAGTATGCCAATAAAAAAAATATTCCTACCCTGGTTGATCCCAAAAAAAGGAATTTTATGGAATACCGGAATGTTACACTTTTCAAACCTAATTTTAAAGAACTGGTTGAAGGATCAAAAATTGACATACAAAAAGGTGATTTCAAAGGTATTTATGAAGCTTCAAAACTTTTACATCAAAAACTTTCGACCAAATATATTTTGGTTACATTGTCAGAATTAGGAGTATTTATTAGTAATAATGATTATTACAAAACGATACCTGCAGAAATAAGAGATATTGCCGATGTATCAGGTGCCGGCGACACACTTATCGGCACAGCCAGCTTATGCCTGGCTGCCGGATTAGATCCCGAAATGATCGCAACCATATCTAATCTTGCAGGTGGGCAGGTTTGCGAAAAGGTAGGTGTTGTACCGGTTGATAAAGAACAATTGTTTCAAGAAGTATACAAAAAATATATTTAACCATTTAAAAATATAGTATGTTTTGAATCAGCTTATTGAATTTAAAAAATATATTTTTGTTAATAAAATGTTTATAACTCTAAAAAAATTGTTTACAATTCTTAAGGTTGTAAAAAAGATAAATCTGATAAAATTGTATTTTTGAATCCCTGTTTTTTAGAAATTAAAGGCAGGTTACAACACAAGAGAAATCCAAAAAATCAAATATATGGCAAAAGTTATTGCATTAGCAAACCAAAAAGGCGGTGTTGGTAAAACCACTTCCGCAATTAATTTGGCAGCCAGCTTAGCTGTTTTAGAAAAAAAAGTATTAATCGTAGATGCTGATCCACAGGCCAATGCCACCTCCGGAATAGGATTCGATATTAGAGCTATAAAAACAAGCATCTATGAATGCCTTATCGAAGATCAAGATCCTAAAAATATCATTTTAAACAGCGATGTTGAACGACTGGATATAATCCCATCACATATTGACCTGGTTGGTGCCGAGATAGAAATGCTTAATCAACCCAACAGAGAATATATGTTAAAACAGGTGGTTGAGAAAGTAAAAGATAATTACGATTATGTTTTGATTGACTGCTCACCATCATTGGGATTAATTACGGTAAATGCGCTTTCTGCTTCCGACTCGGTTATCATTCCTGTTCAGTGCGAATATTTTGCACTCGAAGGATTGGGAAAACTGCTTAATACCGTAAAGATAATTCAAACAAGATTAAATAAGGAACTTGAAATTGAAGGTTTTCTTTTAACCATGTACGATCCAAGATTAAGGCTTTCAAACCAGGTTGTAGATGAAGTAAAAAAACATTTCCAGGATATGGTTTTCGAAACCATTATTCAACGAAATATTAAACTCAGCGAATCGCCAAGCTATGGCAAGCCTGTTGTAATGTATGATGCGGCTTCAAAAGGAGCTACCAATTATTTAAATCTTGCCAAAGAGCTTTTACAAAAAAACGACCAGACAAAAATGGCAAATGCCGACAAAGTAGTTGATTAATTTATTTAACATTAATGATATAGAAGATGGCTAAACGAAATGCATTAGGAAGAGGATTAGGAGCATTAATTGACGATGCAGGACAAGAACGAACTGTAACGGCCGATGCCGTAAACGAAATTAATATTACCCAGATTGAAACAAACCCTTTTCAGCCAAGATCAAAATTCGACGAAGAAGCGCTGAATGAACTGGCTAATTCAATTCGCGAACTGGGAATCATTCAGCCCATTACTGTCCGTAAAGTTGATGATAATAAATTCCAGCTCATTACTGGCGAAAGACGTTACAGGGCTGCTCAAATTGCCGGCCTTAAGAAAATTCCTGCATACATTCGTTTTGCCGATGACCAGGCAATGCTGGAAATGGCTTTGGTAGAAAATATTCAGCGCGAAGACCTTGATGCCATCGAAATTGCAATCAGTTACCAGCGGTTAATGGAAGAATGCAAGCTTACCCAGGAAAGCATGAGCGACCGGGTAGGTAAAAAAAGATCAACAATTTCTAATTATTTAAGGCTATTAAAGCTACCGGCCGAAATCCAACTGGGTATTCGCGATAAACAGATATCAATGGGTCATGCACGCGCATTGGTTAATATCGAAGATCCCAAAACCCAGCTTAAAGTTTATTATAAAATTATTGATGACGGATTATCGGTACGCAAGACCGAAGATATGATCCGTGATATTAACAGCCCGAAAAAAAATAACAATAAAGAAAAAGTTCGGTTACCTGAAGAATATCAGCAATTACAAAAACACCTGAAAGACCATTTTCAGTCGGAAGTAGACTTTAAAAGAAACAACAAAGGCAGCGGTAAAATTATAATTCCTTTCAAATCGGACGAAGATTTAGAAAGAATAATGGGAATTATTGATAAAATGAAATAATTTTGCACCCGGTAAACATTAAAAATATCATTTTGCTGGGAACAAATTTTTATAAACCCGTATTTATATTCTTACTAACAGTCGTTTTAGCATGTACTGTTTTTAATAGTTCGGCCCAAACCCGGCAGGGTAATCCCGATAGAGATATTGTATCTAAAAATAACAAACAGGTTCATTCTCCCCATAAAGCAACCATGTATTCGGCTGTTGTGCCAGGATTAGGACAAATTTATAATGAAAAATACTGGAAACTGCCTATCATCTATGGATTAACAGGCGTTTTTATTTATGCTTTCGATTTTAACAATAATCAATATAATAAATACAAAAACGCCTTTGCCGAATTTGATACAGGAAAAATAACTGAATTTGAGGGATATACCGATAAAGATATTATTCTCCGGCTAAAAGACAACTACCGGCGCAACAGAGACCTGAATGTAATAGCCCTTGCCGGGATTTATATGCTTAATATCATTGATGCAACTGTTGATGCCCATTTATTCGATTATGATATTAGTGAAGACTTATCTTTGAATATTCAACCTTCACTTACGCGATCAATTGATAATCAGCATGCACTGGGCTTTACTTGCAGAGTGTCTTTTTAAAAAGAACCTCAAATATTTTTCAACATTAACATTTTATAACAAATTTTACTTCATTTTTTAATCTATTATTAGTTATTTCGGGCTTTTTAGTAAATTTGTCTCAACAAAACACATACAATTATGGCAAAGAAAATTGTTTTATCCATCATATTATTTCAGTTATTATCTGTTACGGCTTTTTCAAATCATCCAGAGCAAAATAAAGACAGTCTTAATGTATCCTTAGAAATTCAGTCAAATTTTGATCAAAACCTAGACAGCCTTCTAAATTTATGGTACTTACAAAAAGCTATAAAAACAGATTATTCAATAAATTACGAAAATATAGATTCAATAATCTCCGAATTCCCCGATTCGGTTTACATTCAAAGACTACAAGGTATACCTTCGGTTGTTGATCTATCTTACAATAAAATCGTAAGAAATTATATTCATGTTTATACTAAGCAAAGACGAGAAAGTGTAGAAGCAATGATTGGCATTTCTGATTACTATTTCCCCAAAATCGAAGAAATTTTCGAGAGCTATGGCTTACCTACCGAACTAAAACATATGGCCATTATTGAATCGGCGCTGAATCCTCGTGCGATTTCACGCGTAGGTGCAACAGGAATGTGGCAATTTATGTACGCTACTGCCCGCATGTACGATTTAACTATAAACTCATTTGTAGACGAAAGGCGTGACCCCATTAAATCAGCCCATGCTGCAGCCCTGTTTATGAAGGATCTATACAGCATGTTTAACGATTGGACACTGGTTATCGCAGCATACAATTGTGGCCCCGGTAATGTCAATAAAGCCATCAGAAGAACCGGTGGAAGCAGAGATTTTTGGAAGATATATTATTTCCTTCCGCGCGAAACACGAGGATATGTGCCTGCATATATTGCTGCTGCTTATACCATGAATTATTATCATGAACACAACCTGAATCCTAAATATCCTGAAATTCCGCTTGCCACAGATACCATTATGGTTACAGATAATCTGCATTTAAAACAAGTATCGGAGATTTTAGATATTCCGCTAAAAGCATTACGCGATTTAAATCCGCAATACAAGATGGATATTATTCCGGCCAAAGGTTCAGAATTTGGATTAACACTACCCATGGAATTTACAGGTAAATTTATTGATTTGCAGGATTCTATTTTTAATTATAAAGATTCCGTATTTTTTAGTGCCGACAATACCATAAGAAACCCACAACGTTCATATTATATTCCACCAGCACCTACCAATCGCGATAAGTTGGTTTATACTGTAAAATCAGGCGATAACCTGGGCTATATTGCCGAATGGTATAATGTTCGTGCTTCAGAAATTCGCTACTGGAATAATATCCGTGGAAACATGATACGAGTTGGTCAAAAACTAAATATTTATGTCCCCAAAGGATCTGCATCCAAATATGCTGATATTAACAACCTTTCGTTTGAAGAAAAACAACGAAGGATAGGAAAGACTGTTTCTACCCCCAAAAAAACAACCAGCAGCCAGACAACAGACGATAATTATGTCTATTACAAAGTTGGTTCCGGAGACACCATATGGGAAATTGCTAAAAAATATCCGGGGATAACCGAAACGGAAATTTTGCAGCTGAATAACATGACCAGCGGAAGATCTCTAAAAGCCGG